>SVMS01000023.1 GCA_015067255.1 Oscillospiraceae bacterium | reverse complement strand
AGTTGGAAGCTGAGTTTAAGGGTTGTCTTGAATTAGCTATATATATGCTCAAAACTTTAGGTCTTTATGAAGATGTTTCATACCGTTTTTCTCAGTGGGACCCTGACAACAGAGATAAATATATCGGAACAGATGAACAGTGGGCAGAAGCACAGGGAATGATGGGTAAAATTCTTGACCATTTGGAAATTCCTTATTCTATAGGAATAGGAGAAGCTGCTTTCTACGGACCTAAGCTTGATATTCAGATTAAGAATGTTCATGGTAAAGAAGATACCTTGATAACTATTCAGATTGACCAGATGCTTGCTGAAAAATTCGGAATGGAGTATACCGATAAAGATGGTAGCAAGAAGACTCCCTGCATAATTCACCGTACTTCAATAGGCTGTTATGAAAGAACTTTAGCTTTGCTTATTGAAAAATATGCCGGCGCTATGCCTACATGGCTTGCACCTACACAGGTTAAGCTTCTCCCTATCGGCGACAGACAGGCTGATTACGCTTATGAAATTGCTTCTAAGCTTAAAAGTATGCGTATTCGCTGTGAGGTAGATACAAGAAACGAAAAGATTGGATATAAGATAAGAGAAGCACAGCTTGATAAAACACCGTATATGCTTATAATAGGTGATAAAGAATTGGAAAGCAACACAGTTTCAGTGCGTTCACGTAAAGAGGGCGATAAAGGAAGCATGACAGCTGATGAGCTTATTACAATTCTTATGGACGAAATAGATAATAAGAGAATTTAAGTTTAAAGGCACACTGAGTTAAGTGTGCCTTACTTTTTGAGGAAATAAAATATGAAATGTGTTCACCCTTTTGAAGCTTTGTATGATGATAAATCAAAAATACTTATTTTAGGAAGCTTTCCTTCTGTAAAATCACGTGAGCAAATGTTTTTTTACGGACATCCTCAAAACCGATTTTGGAAGGTTATTTCAGCTGTTTATGAACAAAAAACACCTATTACCATTGAAGAAAAGAAAAACTTTCTTAAAAGAAACGGTATAGCTTTATGGGATGTAATAGCTTCTTGCGATATAGATGGTTCCTCGGACAGCAGTATAAAAAACGCAGTACCCAATAATCTTGAAAAGATATTGAATACTGCGAATATAAGAAAAATTTTTGTAAACGGAAAAACCGCCTATAATTTATATAATAAATTCAATAAAACACAAGCAGTTTATTTGCCTTCAACAAGCCCAGCAAATGCCGCATGGTCTTTTGAAAAGCTTGTTGAATATTGGAAAAAAGAGATTATTGATTGTTGATTTTTAAAAGTAAATCTATTATTTCCGGAGTCTTTGAAACTATATAATCAGGGTTATGTTTTTCAAGAGCTTCTTTTGAAAAGCTACTTGTAACACCGATAGTTAAAATTCCGGCAGTGTTTCCTGCTTGAATTCCTGAAGGAGCATCTTCTACAACAACACAATTTTCAGGTAATGAATTAACAGATTTATAAGCTTTAATATAAATTTCCGGGTCGGGTTTTTTATTGATTATATCTGAACCTGTAACAATTGAATCAAAAATACCGTCAACAGCATCAATTGCATTTAAGTTAGCTCTTACTTTTACACTATCAGCAGAAGAGGCAACTGCCATTTTAAAACCAAGCTCTTTTAATTTTTTAAGCATATTTATTGTAGTTTTATCGTGACCTAAAACATCTTTTACTATAGCGCAATATTTATTATAAGCCTTATCTTTCATTTCAAGGGTATATTCTACACCGTGTTTTCTTGAAACACCACCTATAAAGCTATCTTCTCCCATTCCGTAAAATGGTGCAAAATCTTCTTTTACTGCATTAACTCCGTATTCCTTTAATACATCAATACAACATTCTATAATTACACCTTCCGAGTCTATTAAAACTCCGTCCATATCAAATAAAATAGTATCAATTTTCATTTTGTTTGGCTCCATAACATATTTTTGATATAATATTAACATAAATTTTTAATTTTAACAATGTTATTTTAAGATTTTGTTCTTGTATTTTTTTGTATTAAATTGTATAATATGAATAAAACATATTGAAAGAGGTTTTCAAATGAAGTCTAATATTGATTTTTTAAAGAATTTTGATTCTGAGGTTGCCGATGCAATACAGTTAGAGTTTGATCGTCAACAGAGAAATATTGAGCTTATTGCCAGTGAAAACTGTGTTTCGGAAGCTGTTATGGCTGCTATGGGCTCAGTGCTTACAAATAAATATGCAGAGGGTTATCCCGGAAAAAGATATTACGGCGGCTGTGAATGTGTTGATATAGCGGAAAATATTGCACGTGACAGAGCAAAAGAACTTTTCGGTGCTGAGCACGCTAACGTTCAGGCTCATAGCGGAGCGCAAGCTAATTTGGCTGTATTCTTTGGCCTTTTAAATCCCGGCGATACTGTTATGGGAATGAATTTGGCTCATGGAGGCCACCTTTCTCACGGTTCGCCTGTTAATATTTCAGGTAAATACTTTAATATCGTTCCTTACGGTGTTGATGATAATACCCATAGAATAGATTATGATGCTCTTTATAAGCTTGCTAAAGAAACAAAGCCTAAGCTTATTCTTGCAGGTGCATCTGCATATCCCAGAGCTATTGACTTTAAGCGTTTTTCAGAAATAGCAAAAGAAGTCGGCGCATATTTTATGGTGGATATGGCGCATATCGCAGGTCTTGTTGCAGCAGGACTTCACGAGAATCCCGTCCCTTATGCTGATGTTGTTACATCAACAACACATAAAACATTAAGGGGTCCCAGAGGTGGATTGATTCTTTGTAAGGAAGAGCTTGCTAAGACTATTGATAAGGCGATTTTCCCTGGAATTCAGGGCGGTCCTTTAATGCACGTTATTGCCGCAAAAGCAGTTTGCTTTGGAGAAGCTCTTAAGCCTGAGTTTAAGGCTTATCAGCAACAGGTTGTTAAAAACGCTTCCGTTCTTGCTAATGAGCTTGTAAATAAAGGCTTTGACCTTGTTTCAGGCGGTACTGATAACCACCTTATGCTTGTTGATTTACGTAAGTTTAATATCACAGGAAAAGAACTTGAGCACAGACTTGATGAGGTTTATATTACAGTTAATAAAAATGCTATTCCCAATGATCCTCAGAGTCCGTTTATTACAAGCGGTGTACGTATCGGTACTCCTGCTGTAACAACAAGAGGCTTTAAGGAAGCTGAAATGGTTAAAATTGCTGAGCTTATTCATCTTACAGCTTCTGATTTCGAAAACAATGCTGAATATATTAAGAGTGAAGTTAATAAGCTCTGTTCAGCTAATCCTCTTTATTAAATTTTAAGAAAGGCATAATTCAGACACAGAGCATTTTGCTTTGTGTCTGTGTTATACATTGAGATATGTACGCTCCGTTAGCTGATAGAATAAGACCGAAAAATCTTGACGAGGTATTTGGTCAAGAACATTTAACAGGTGAAGGAAGACCGCTTTTTAAAATTGCAAAAAGCGGTCTTGTTCCTAATATGATTTTTTACGGTCCGTCAGGAATAGGAAAAACTACAGTTGCTAATATAATAGCATCAAAAGCAGGCCGTACCTTAAGGCATCTCAACGCTACAACTGCTTCAGTTGGCGATATAAAAGCAATTATTGATGAATTGGATACTTTTATGGCACCCGAAGGAATAGTTCTGTATCTTGATGAAATTCAGTATTTCAATAAAAAGCAACAGCAAACCTTGCTTGAATATATAGAAAACGGTAAAATAACCTTAATTGCTTCTACAACTGAAAACCCTTATTTTTATGTATATAATGCTATTTTAAGCCGTAGCACTGTTTTTGAGTTTATGCCTGTTAAAAAAGACGCTGTGAAAAAAGTGTTACAGCGTTGCTTTAAATTGATATCCGAGGAAAAAGGAATCAATATACCAATTGACGAAGAAGCTCTTAGCTATCTTGCAGTAAGCTGCGGGGGAGATGTCAGAAAGGCTATAAACGCAGCAGAGCTTCTGACACTTACACAAGAGGATGGAGAAAAAATTACTCTTGAGCAGGCTAAAGAGGTTGCACAGCGTAGCTCTATGCGATATGACCGTGACGGAGATGTGCATTATGACATTCTTTCAGCTTTTCAAAAGTCTATAAGAGGCTCTGATGAAAATGCAGCTTTACACTATTTGGCAAGGCTTATTGCGGCAAATGATTTGCCGTCTATATGTCGTAGGCTACTTGTTATCGCTTGCGAGGATATTGGACTTGCTTTTCCTCAAGCTATTACTATTGTTAAAGCCTGTGTTGACAGTGCTTTGCAGTTAGGCTTTCCCGAAGCAAGAATTCCTTTGGCACAGGCGGTTTTAGTTCTTGCAACAGCACCTAAGTCAAATGCTTGTATTACAGCAATTGATGCAGCTTTGGCAGATGTTCAAAGCGGAAATTATTCCGATGTTCCTAAGCATTTGAAGGATGCTCATTATGAAGGAGCATCGAAGCTTGATAACGGAAAAGGATATATTTATCCTCATATTATGCCAAACCATTATGTAGAGCAACAATATTTGCCTGATGATTTAAAAGATAAAGTTTATTTTGAATATGGAAATTCCAAATTTGAGCAACAGACAAAGCAGTATTGGGAAAAGATTAAAGGCAAAGGGGAATAAAAGGTGACAAAAAAACAAAGAGCAAAGGCTGTATGTGATTTGCTTATTGAGGAATATAAAGATGCAAAATGCAGTCTTGATTATAAAACTCCTCTTGAACTTTTAATTGCTGTAAGACTTTCTGCACAGTGTACAGATAAAAGAGTAAATATTGTTACAAAAGAGCTTTTTTCACGATATAAAACTGTTGAAGAATATTCCAATGCAGATATAACAGAGCTTGAAAATATAATAAAACCTTGCGGCTTTTTCAGAGATAAGGCAAAAAGCATAAAGGAGTTTTCTGCTCAAATTATTTCTGAATTCGACGGAGAAATTCCAAATACAATGGAAGGTCTTTTATCCTTATCGGGAATAGGAAGAAAAACCGCCAATCTTATTTTAGGAGAGCTTTTTAACGAACCTTCTGTTGTCGTTGCTGATACTCATTGTATAAGAATTTCAAATAAAATAGGACTTGCTGACAGTAAAGAGCCTAAAAAAGTCGAATATCAGCTAAGAGAGCTGTTACCTCCGGAAAAATCTCTTTCTTTTTGTCATTGTCTTGTGTGGCACGGCAGAGAAATTTGTATTGCCCGCAGGCCAAAATGTGCCGAATGTGTCATAAAAGAATATTGTAAAAGCTATGAAAAAGCGAATAATATTAGTTAGGATTTGATTATTTTGAAATATATTTTTATTATTAACCCTAAAGCAGGAAAAAAAGATAGACATATCGAGTATGAAAATTCAATAAAGAGCTATTTTGAAAACCGTGATGATACATACGAGATTTACCTCACGGAATATCCTAACCACGCAACTGAAATAGCTGATAAGGTATGTATAGAAAATGAATATTGTAAAATATTTGTTTTTGGCGGTGACGGCACCTTTAACGAGGTCATTTCCGGTGCATATGGACACGATAACTTTTCTATAGGTGTTTTCCCCAGCGGAACAGGAAATGATTTTGTAAAAACTTTGAATAGTTTTGATGTTTCAGAAATTTCAGAGTTAATAGAAGGCGAAGAGCTTTGTTGCGATGTTATGAAAGCCAATGACCAGATAGGCATAAATATATGCTCATCCGGTTTTGATGCAGAAGTGGCAAAGAATGTTACTAAATTTAAAAAATTTGTTTCGGGAAATTTAGCGTATACGCTTTCCACTTTTTATTGTTTTATTACAAAAACTAAATATAATTTTAAAATTACTATTGACGATAAATGCTTTGAAGGAAAATACATATTTGCAATTGCTGCAAACGGACGTTATTACGGCGGCGGATTTTTTCCTGCACCTAATGCACAGTTAAATGACGGACTTCTTGATTTTATACTTATAAAGGGTGTTTCAAGACTTAAAATTTTAAATCTTATTGACCTTTACCGTAAAGGCAAGCATATAGGGCTTGATATTGTCCAAGAGTTAAAGGGCAAGAAAATGACTGTAGAATGTAAAAAACCGCTTTCCCTCAACATAGATGGAGAGGTGAAAACGGTTGATAAAATTGATATAGAAGTATTACCGTCAAAAATAAAGCTGATTAAACCTTGTCATCAGGCTCACGATTTACGTCCTTTGTCAGTGCCTCAAGTATAGCGGTATATACTTTTTCGGGATTTTTTTTATAATGCTTTATAATTGCTCTTCCTTGAATTTCAGAAGGAACAAAAACCTCTGTAGACATAAGACATAGATTATTGTCCATAAGCTGTATTTGAACATTGAAACCGTCTTTAACAGGAGTAAGAGTTCCTATAACAGCATTTTCACGGTTGAAATCCGAAACAAAAATAAGAGTAGAGCAAGCTATTCTTTCTCTTACTGTGAGGGGAAGAGTTCTCTTTAATTCTTCATATGTTTCTTTGCCCAAATCCGTTATGTATAAAAGCTTGTTTTCATCGTTGCTTTCAGAATATTCAACTATCAAATCTGAATTTATAAGCTCATATAGATTATCCATAATAGCAAAATATTCTGCAAGCCCTTCATAACAAAGAATGTCTGACAAAACAGCGGCTGTTATCGGTCTTTTGGCAGATACAAGAGTGGATAAAATTAAAAGACGAATTTTTTCATTGTCGTAAATAACTCCGGGAGTAAGCATTGTAAAGAGCAGAAAACCTGCCCATTCCCACCTTTCATTTAAGTTATTTTACTATTATATAGTATTTTATTATTTTATTCAATAGCAAAAACAGAGATTTTTTAAAAATGATATAAGAGAGAAAAAATGGAAAAATTAAACTGTGAAATAATTAAAGAAAAAATTAAAAGTTTTGGGGCTTCCGATATAGGCTTTGCTTATTGTGAAGACGGTCCTGAAAACTTAAAATATGCAATAAGCATAGTAGTAGCACTTTCAAAAGCCATTGTTTGTGAAATCGAAGATGCTCCTACTCATACTTATTTCAATCATTACAGAACGGTTAATGCTCATATAGATAATATCTTATTAAAAACAGGTATGTTTTTACAGGAAAACGGTTATAATTATATAACCGTTGCGGCATCTCAAAGCATAAACGGGTATCAGGGTAGATATTCTCATAAAAAGGCTGCTTGTCTTTCCGGTATGGGAAGTATCGGAAAAAATGATTTGTTTATTCACGAGAAATTAGGATGTGCTGTAAGATTAGGTACTATTTTTACCGATTTTCCTTTATCTGTTGAAAACATTATAAAAAAATCTTTATGCGCTGATTGTGATAAATGTGTAAAAGCTTGTCCCGCTATGGCAATAAAAGGAGTAAGCTTTGAAAGTAAAGAAAAAATGATTGACGAAAGAGCCTGCAGTGAGTATATGAAAAGAAATTTTCAAAACATAGGTAGGGGAGCAGTCTGCGGAATTTGTATGTCTGTTTGCCCTCACTGTAAATAAGGAGTGATTGAAATGGAAAGCAACAAAGCCTTTCATTTAGGATGCGAACAAGGTGATTTGGGCGAAACTGTTATTCTTACAGGCGATCCTAAACGCTGTTCTCAAATAGCAAAATATTTTGATAACTCAAAGCTTATTGCAGATGTAAGAGAATATGTAAGCTATACAGGATATTTGAATAATAAAAAAATAAGCGTTGTTTCTACCGGAATAGGAGGACCTTCTGCCGCTATTGCAGTTGAAGAATGTTATGCATTGGGGGCACGAAATTTTATAAGGGTCGGAACCTGCGGTGGTATTTCTAAAGACGTTAAGCCGGGAGATTTAGTAATTGCTACGGGCGCTGTACGACAGGACGGTACAACCAAAGAATATGCACCCATTGAATTTCCTGCCGTAGCAGATTTTGAGCTTACACACTGTCTGAAAAAAGCCGCCGAAAAAAATAACTATCCCTATCATTTGGGAATAGTTCAAAGCAAAGATTCTTTTTACGGTCAGCATTCTCCACAAACAAAACCTGTCAGCTATGAGCTTATCAATAAATGGGAAGCATATAAAAAGCTTAATGTTCTTTGCTCAGAAATGGAATGTTCAACTATTTATTGTGTTTCTTCTTATCTCAAAGCAAGAGCTGCTTGCGTTTTATTATGTATTTTAAATCAAGAGCTTGAAATCGAAGAACCTACATCAAAAGAAGCATTAAATACTGAAAAGGCAATAGTAACAGCTATAGAAGCAATAAAAAATTTCAATTTTTAAACATTTGTTTGCATTTTTTAAAATTATATGTTATACTTACTGTATAAGTAAAAAATATTACTGATAGGTGATGTTAATGAGAAAAGCGGAAGAAAAAAAACGCTTGATATTAAACTATGTAACTCAAAAATGTTCTCATGACGGAATTCCTCCTACAATCCGTGAAATTTGCGAAGCTGTAGGTCTAAAATCTCCCAGCTCTGTTCATGCTTACCTTGAGCAGTTAAATGAAGAAGGACTTATAAAAAAAGACGGAAATAAAAAGCGTTGTGCGATGCCTGTTAATCACGAAAGCACAGTTAATATTCCTATTTTAGGTAAAGTTACTGCAGGCTTGCCTATTTTAGCTATAGAAAATCTTGACGGTTATGTATCTATGCCTACTTCAAAAGTAAGGTCAGGGGAATATTTTGCACTTAACGTTGTTGGTGACAGTATGAAAAATGCCGGCATACTTAACGGCGATATTATCGTAGTTCGCCGTACCCCTGTAGCTGATAACGGAGATATTATAGTTGCTCTTATTGATGACGAAGCTACTGTAAAGCGTTTTTATAAAGAGGGCGGACGTTTTGTATTACGTCCTGAAAATTCTGCGTATAAACCTATTATTCTTGACGAACTTAAGGTTTTAGGAAAAGTTACTTCAGTAATAAGGCATTATGAGGTTTGATAATGATTTACAGCAAAATTTATGAGCCGAGGATTAGTGATTATACAAAAAACGGAAAGCTCGCTCTACATAGTATAATAAACATCTTAGAGGATATAACAGCTCACCATTCTGTCAGTGTGAACGATAACTTTATAGAGAATTCTAAGAACGGTCTTTCTTGGATATCTGTTGAATGGAATGTTATAATACATAAATATCCTAAAACTTCAGAAGCACTATATATTGATACATGGGCAACAGGAACAAAGGCTTCTTATGTTACATACCGTGAATTTCTTGTTAAAGATAAGCAAGGAAATGTTTATATCAATGCTTGCGAAAAACTCACTATGCTTGATATAAACGCAGGTAAAATTATAAGAATTACGCCTGAAATGATATCTATGTATGAGCCTGAAGAATCGGTAAAATATAATTTTGATTTTTCCAAATTGCAACAGCCTCAAAAATATGATTACAGTAAGCCTATATACGTACGTAGGACAGATATAGATTATAATAATCATGTTCATAATACGAAATATTTAGAGTATGCCATTGAAGCGATTCCTGAGAAAGCTTACGAAGAAGACGGTATAAAAGAGTTTCGTATTATCTATAAAAAACCTGTTATAGTTTTTGATAATATAACATTAAATTATACCGCTGCTGATAATGGGCATATAATAAGTATTTTTAAAGAAGATAATGAGCTTTGCACGTTGATACAGTTTAAATAAGAAACTGACTCGCTTGCTAAAAAATCTCTGCTACTCTTATAATAGGGTAGCAGAGATTTTTTACGAAATTTCTCTTATTTGTGCGGAGTGAAGATTGTAATAAAAGCCTTTTGCTTTAAGTAATTCTTCGTGAGTTCCGCTTTCTTTTATTCCTTTATCGCATATGTAGCATATTTTATCACAGTTTTGAATTGTTGACAGCCTATGGGCGATTATAAAGGATGTTCTGTTTTTTAATAGGCTTTTAATACCTTCCTGTAAAAGAAGCTCTGTTTTAGTGTCTATTGCGCTTGTGGCTTCGTCAAGAATAAGTATTCTGGGATTTGAAAGCAAGGTTCTTGCAAATGAAATAAGTTGCCTTTGTCCCGCAGAAATGGAAGAACCGTTTTCAGATAGTGGAGTATCATATCCTAAAGGCAGTTTTTCAATAAAATCATGGGCGTGTACTGTTTTAGCAGCATCTATAATTTCCTCAATTGTAGCATCGAGCTTGCCGTAACGAATGTTATCGGCAATAGTTCCTTTAAAAATAAAAGGGTCTTGAAGCATTATTCCCATATTTTTTCTTAAAGATTTTATTGTAACATCGCCGATGTTATGACCGTCAATAGTAAGAGCGCCGCTGTCAATATCATAAAATCTGCTGATAAGATTTACAATTGTTGTTTTTCCTGCGCCTGTTGGTCCTACAAGAGCTATGCTTTGTCCGGCCTTTACACTAAAATTAAGATGTTCAAAAATTGTAAAACCTTCTTCGTATGAAAAAGTAACATCTTTAAATTCAACATTTCCTTCTATTTCACCGATATCATATGCATCTTCTTTGTCGTCTATGCTTATCGGTTCGTCTAAGGTTTCAAATATTCTTTCAAGATAAGAGCCTGTATTTATAAGCTCATTGTAAATGCTTCCGATAGCTTGTATCGGCTGCCAAAAGCGGCTTGCATAAGCTGTCATAGCAAAAAGAACACCAATAGTAATTCCTTCAAAAACAAAGGAAAAAGATAAATAGATAAGACAAGTAACAGAAAAGGTTATAACTTCAATTACAGGACCTAATTTAAATGAAATTTTGCAGGCATACATCCAGGCTTTTTTTGCTTCTAAAATAAGTTTTCTGAAAATAGATTCGTTTATTTTTTGTCTTGAAAAAGTTTGAGAAACTTTTATTCCGTTGATGTTTTCTCCTAAATAAGCATTTACATTTGAGTTTTTATTGTTTACAGTAAGCCAAGAACGCCTTTGTTTGTTTTTAATTAAGCATAAAAACAAAACAAGAAAGGGAACACCTGAAATAGTTACAAGAGCTAAAGGTACGCTTGTGAAAAACATAAATATTGTTATAAAAACAAGAGTTATTATTTGTAAAAGAAAATTGACAAGTCCGTTTGAAAGAAAGTTTGCAACGTTGTTTACGTAATTTACAACTCTTACAAGTATTTTACCGTGAGGACGGCTATCAAAATAGGAAAAAGGAAGTTTTTGCAGATGATTAAATAAATCCTCACGCATTTTATGAACTATACGCTGTCCGCCTATGGCAAGGCATCTGCTTTGTATGTAGGATAAAAGATGAGTTACAATAAGAACGACGATATAAAGAATACCGATTTTTATAAGTAAAGGAACATCACCGTTTGGTATACATTTATCAAGAACAACTTGAGTAAAATAGGGAATAGAAAGATTTAAAACAATAATTATTATGTTTACAATTAAAGCGGTTAAAAGAAGCTTAGACTGAGTTTTAACGTAAGCGAAGCTTCTTTTTAGATGGTCGAAATTAAAAGGGGTCTCAAGACGTTCATCAACGTTATATGTATTCTTAGCCATTACATACCACCTCCTCAGCTATTCTGTCGGGATGCTGAATATCAAGGACAGTTTTGTAATATCCGTCAATATTTTTTAAATAATTATGATTTCCGATTTGAGAGATTTCTCCTTTTTCAAGTATCATAATTTTATCTGCTTTAAAAACACTTGTGATTCTTTGTGCGATAATTATTTTGGTACAGTTTATTTTAGAAAGCTCATCTTGAATTTTCTTTTCGGTTTCCATATCTACTGCACTTGTAGTATCGTCAAGAACAAGAACCGAAGCGTTGGCAGCAAGAGCTCTTGCAAGAGAAATTCTCTGTTTTTGACCTCCGGAAAGACCAACACCCATTTCTCCGATTATTGTTTCATAGCCTTCGGGAGTTTTTCGAATAAAGCTGTCTGCACAGGAAGATGAAGCATACTTTTGTATTTCTTCAATACTCATTTCGGGGTCAGAAAAAGCAATATTTCCTTCTATTGTATTTGAAAACAGAAAAACATCCTGAGCTGAAACTCCAAAGCATCTTCTTAAAGAATCAAGCTTATAATCCCGAATATCAATTCCGTCTATTTTAATTGAGCCTTCACTTACATCATATATTCTTAAAAGTAACGAAAGAATAGTTGACTTACCAGAGCCGGTAGGCCCCATAATAGCAAGAGTTTCTCCGCTTTTTATTTCTAAATTGATATTTTTAATAATTTTTGTTTTTCCGATAGAAAACGAGACATTTTCAAAAACAATACTATCTTTTATAGAGTCTATATCCTTAGCATCTTCTTTATCGTAAATATTAGGAGTAGCAAAGTAAATAGGCATTATTTTATCCAAAGAAGCGGAAACACGTTGAAAATCGTTTATAATGGGAGCAGCAAGTCTCAATGGTCCTGAAATAGCCCACAATAGCCCTGTGAAAACTGATAATTCACCGATTGTAATTTGTTTTGTTATACAAAAATAACCGCCCACAACTAATGCGATTGCAGAAAGAGATAACGAGAAAAAATCAATAAGCAAGCTGAATTTAAGCCATTTTCTGTTTATTTCAATATTTATATCTCGAACCTTGTCGTTTCCGACTTTCATTTTATCACTTTCGTACTCTTCACGTACAAAAGCTTTTACAGTACGGTTACCGTCAATATTTTCCTTTGTAATAGAATTAAGCTGAGAATATGCTTCACGGTTTCTGACGTGCATAGAACGCAAATTTTTAAACATTTTGTAGCTGAAAAAGGCAATGAAAGGGGCACATACCATAAGCAACAAAGTTAAAGGAACATTTATAGTCAGCAGAAAAATAAAAGAAGCAACAAATTGAAATACTGCCTCAAAAGAAACATGTACTACGTAAGCAAAGAAATGCCTTACCATATCAAGATCGCCTGTAAGACGAGCCATTAAATCGCCCGAGGTATTAGCGCTGTAAAAAGAAATGTCAAGATGCTGAAGATTGGAAAAAAGTCTATCTTTTAAAGTTACTGCACAGTGCTGTACGGCACTCTCTAATGACATAGACATAAAATATCTCATTATGTTTTTTATAAGAATAATAGAGAAGGCAATGATAATAAGCTGAATAATTAAAGCTTTGTTATTAGCTAAAATGCCATAGTCTATCAAAGCGCCTATAATAGCAGGAGGGAACAAAGCGATAATAATTGAAACAGATGATAAAACAAGTCCTAATATGTATAAATATCGCTTGGGCTTCATTAAATTAAATAGTGTTTTTATTTTAAAAAACATACACTATCACTCACTTTTATATGATGTTATGTTTAGTATAATTAATTTATAAAAAAAATCAATAGTAATTTCAAAAAAAAGAAGAAAATTTTTCAAATCATAACATTTTACAAAAAATCGTTATATTTTACTTGAAAAAAATATAAAATAACGTATGATAATATTAGAATTAAGGAGGGTAAAAATATGAGTATTTTAAAAGAAATTTCTGAAAATCTACAAAAAGGAAAAGCTAAGGTCGTTGAAGAATTAGTAAACAAGGCAATTGAAGAAGGAATAAGCGCTAAGCAGGTTCTTGACGAAGGCTTATTGGACGGAATGAATATCATCGGCGTTAAATTTAAGAATAACGAAGTTTATGTTCCTGAAGTTCTTATCGCTGCAAGAGCTATGAATAAAGGCGTAGCTATATTAAAGCCGTTGCTTGTAGCTGACGGAGTAGAATCCAAGGGTAAGGTTTGCATAGGTACTGTTAAGGGCGACCTTCACGATATCGGTAAGAATCTTGTAAAAATGATGTTGGAAGGACAGGGCCTTGAGGTTGTTGATTTAGGTACAGACGTTGCTCCTGAGGCTTTCCTTGCAGCTGTTAAAGAACAGGGCTGTAAAGTTGTTTGCTGTTCAGCTCTTCTTACAACAACAATGGGCGTTATGAAAGATGTTGTTGAAATTTTCAAAGCTGAAGGCATCAGAGACCAAGTTAAAATTATGGTTGGCGGCGCTCCTGTAACAGATAGCTTCTGTGAGCAAATCGGAGCAGATGCTTATACTTCCGATGCAGCAAGCGCTGCAGAAAAAGCAGTAAGCTTTTTTGCATAAGTTTTATACATAAAAAAATGAAGCACCGAAAAGTGCTTCATTTTTTTATGTTGTGTAAAATTTTTATGAATACAGTAAATGATTTTTTAGCGAAAGAAGGTCGCGAATATCTATAATACCGTCATCATTACAGTCGCCATCAGGAGATATGTCGTAGCTTGTTAAAAGCTTTCTTTTTATAGAAATTAAATCTATAACATTAACATTTCCGTCTCCCGAAGCATCGAAATCAACTCGGATTAGTGAATAGTTAATATTGTTTGCTATAGCATAAGCTTTAGCAAATGAAGCATAGTGACATTGAATAGTAAAATCATTACAATTTGAAAACGCATCTTTATCTATTGCCGTTACACTAAACGGAATAGTGATATTTTCTAAAGAGCTACAACCGTAAAATGTGTTTTTTCCTATAGATGTAATTCCGTGAGATAAAACAATGTTTTTTATATCTGCTCTTTTAGCATACCACGGCGCATTGTTTTGACTGTAATCTTCAATTTGTTCACTGCCGGATATTTGCAAATCTCCGTTAGTAGTAAAATTCCAAGAAATATATTTTCCGCATATTCCTTTTCCAATACCGCAATCGCAAAAACCATTGATATAGCTATGTTCTGTTAACGGTGTATAATCACTTACATAAGTATATTTACAGCTTGTACATAGATGAGTAGTATAACCTTGATTTACGCAAGTGGGAGCTGTTACTGTATGGCTGTAAGAATGTCCTAAAGCATTTATGTAATTATCCCTATAATTGTAACTGCATCTGATACATTGATGAGAGGTATAGCCTTGGTTTACACAACTTGGTGCTGTTACTGTATGATTGTAGGAATGTCCTAACGCTTGTGTGTAATCAGCTTTAAATGTATTTTCACAAATTTTGCAGTATAGATTAGAATATCCGTTATTAGTACAAGTAGGCAATACAGTATTGTTTAAATACGAGTATTCGTGCAAACATTCAACTGTTCCGCTTTCAATATCTGATAACAGTTTTTTGTAACAATGGTTTCGTATATAATTATCGAAGTCAAAATGCTTGTCATTGTCCAATGTTTCTTTGATATTTTCTAAATTATCAATTTCCTGCTGATATTTACTTATATTGATACAGCTATCCAAATAATGCTTTGCAGAAAGTCTTTTTGCGTTGAAAATAAATTTATAGTTTTCTAACAGCTCATCATTCGGCTCGGTACCGTTCATCTTATGCTGCATCAATTTTAAAATTATGTCGCTTAAGCTAATATTAATAGTTGTGTAAAAATCGTATGCTATAATAGCACCGTATACTTCATCTATTTTAGCACCTTGATATAAATAATCATATATAAAGCTTGAAGCCAAAGTAACAAGCTTATGTGTCAATCCTACGGAAGATGATAGAAGAGCATCTTCAAGTCCTTCTATTATATAGTCAACAGCCTTATCGTTTAAATATTTGTCAACCATATATAGTCCGGGATTTACAGTCATATCATTTAATAAATTCGTAAGCCCTTCGTAAAGAGGCGTATCTTTTTCAATCAATGAAATTAATTTTGTTAAACTCTTTTTTTCAAGGCTATAGAGTTGACAGGTATATAGTACAGTATCAACAACATCTACAACATCATCTGCTGTATCAAAAGAATTATCGAACTTTTCCATAACTACGTCATTTTCGAGCACACTGTCAACATAATCGGTCAATGTATTATAGGATAAATCCTTTTGCACTTCAGCAAGAGCAGTAACTAAATTTTGTTTTGCTATTGCTGTAGATTCATCGTATACAAATTTGAATTTTTTGTATTCATCCTCTACTTCTTTCCATATGCCATTTGCTATTTCTGCATTTCCTGAAAAAACTCTTGCAAATTCTAATGCGTTGTCTTCTAACCATTTTTCCTCTAATGATTGTGAAAGACCTAATTTGGATAAAATCTCTTTAGTTAAAATTTCTGTACCGTTAACAAAACACTCAGCAAAAGCTAATATACCGTTTGTGTTGTTGTCATATTCTTCAATAACATCATAACATTGTCTGTTGAGATTTTCATAGTAAAAATCTATTTCAGCATTATTTAAATATTGCGGATAATCATTAGCTATTATATCATACATAAGCTCAGAGTTAATACCGTTTAATTCAAAAGGTATATTGTTTTCTTTGGCATAGCTTTCCGCATAAGAGCCTGATTTACACTTAATAACGAGGTTATCACAATCGTAAAATGCATTATCGCCTATATAAGTAACACTATCGGGTATATTGATACTTGTAAGACTTGTGCAATTACAAAAAGCATAGTCACCTATAGATGTAACACTATCGGGTATATAGATGCTTGTAAGATTTACGCAATCTTGAAATGCACAGTCGCCTATATAAGTAACACTATCGGGTATATTGATACTTGTAAGACTTGTACAATTATAAAATGCACTATAACCTATAGTAGTAACAGGATATCTATTTATTTCGGCGGGGATTATTATACTGCCAGTGGCGGATGTATCGCAATCTGTTATTGTTACCTCGTTATTATTTATCTCGTAAGTCAAATAGCCGTAAGTTGCGGCTACCGCTTTTATTGTGAATAATTCCATAGGCATAACAGAAAAAGTAATAACAAGGGAGAGCAAAACCGATAAAAGCCTTTTCACATTATCAAACCTTTCAAAAAATATATTACAATCTACTAATAACATTTATTTTATAAGTCTAACATATATTGCCACAAAAATCAATATTATAAAGCAATAACTACCGAGGTAACAGTCGGTAGTTATAATTTTTTTATATTTTTCTCATTTGTTCGCAGTAATATTTAACAAGCTCAAATTCAGCGTCGGGGGCAATTCTGTGGTCAGGACAGGGGATATAACCGCCGAGCTTTATAAGCTCTTTAAGTCTTTTAACTTCTTTGTCAACAGCTTCCTTGTCTTTTGCAAAAACTGTTTTATTCATACCGCCGACACCGCGTAACTGTTTTCCGTATTTTTCGCGCCAAGGAGCAACTGAAGCGTTCCAAGTACCTACTTCGATGGGGAACATAGTATTTACTCTGCCATCAAGCCATAGAGGTACGAGTGAGTCGATTAAACCGTCACAATCGACAGATATAATATCAATTCCGTATGAACGAACTAAGTCGGTGATTTTTTTGTAATGAGGAACAATAAACTCTTCAAAGGTATAGGGAGCAACAAGAGGACCGTTTTTAAAGCAAATATCCTCCCAAAAATGAGCGTAGTCAAATTTAACTCCTGTTTCAAGGATTTCCTTTGCACATTCATAAGAAAGACCGCATATAGTGTCTACAATTTCTTTAAATAAATCTTCATCATCAACTAATAAGTATGAAAGCTCTGCAACTCCAAGAATGTTACGCATATTTCCTATTAGTGAGCCGAGGTGAAGACCTAAAGGAATTTCACGCTCTTCAGGAGATGGGAGAGACTTAAATAATTCCTTATCAACTCTTTTATCATTCATTTGTAAACGATGCTTATAGAGTTTTTCCCAGGTTTCTCTGTCTTTAAGAGATGTTCCAAGCTCGGCGGGAATTGATACTATATTAGGATTGTGTTTTATAATAAGACCTAAATTATCACGTACAATTTCGCTTCCGTCATCAAATCTTTCAAGAACCTCAGGTTCAAAAAAAGGGTCAAAAAAATTATTAGCGCCTACGCAGGAATTCCAGTTAAAATCAAAGCCTAACAGCTTCATTATTTCATTATCGCCTTTGCCGTTATCACCGTCATTGATATAGCTTTGAGCCATTTCTTCAGTAATATGTCCTTCTTTAGCCCATTTTAAAACAGTTTCATTCCAATAACCAAAAGATACAACAGGCATTCTTTCATATGGTTGATAGTTTAATATTGCTAAAATATTTTCTCTCAAAGTCATATTAGTACCTCCTTGATTTTTTCTTTATTTAATGATATTATGTAACAAATGAAAACTTTTTTCAATAGTTGTTATTGCTCAAAAGTTCTTTAAAATTGCTAAAAGGAGAAAATATGCTTAGAAATTTTTATTCAGAAAAGTATAGAGTTATGTCAAAAGCCTTTACTTATATGAGGCTACCTATAAAAGCACCGTTTTGTTTGAGTTCAATAGGAGAATATATTTGTGATGACAGATACTACACAGAGCGAGACGGGTTAGAAGAATATTTGCTTATTTACACTGTTGATGGTTGTGGAGAACTGTTTTACAATGAGCAAAAAATTAAATTGACTCCTAAAAGCTTAGTACTTATAAATTGTAAAAAATATCAGCTTTACTCTACTGTGAAAAATAGCTCGTGGCATTTTCGGTGGATTCATTTTTCTGCAATGGATTCGATTTGTTTTGAAGAATATATAAATGATGATAAAATTTATATTTGCAATTCCGAAACAGTATTTAATGATATTTTTAATGAGCTTAAAAATATTGATGAAATGACGGGAGCTTATGAACAGATAAGAATTTCTCAGATGCTTCAAACTATTATAGGAGATATGATTTATTATAAAAATATTGCTGTTTCAAAAAGCAATGATACTCTTGAAACAGCAATAAACTATATAAATAATAACTATAAAAATGAAATTTCGATAGAAAAGCTTGCAGACCTATGCGGAATAAGTAAATATCACTTTATAAGACAATTTAAAAAGATGTACGGAACAACTCCCCATAAATATATAATTATAAAGAGGGTAGACAGCGCTAAAAGACTTTTGTTAAACTCAAATATGTCCGTCGGAGAGATAGCAGAAAAAGCGGGCTTTTGCGACAGCAAAAACTTTATTCTTCATTTTAAAGCAGTTACAAATGTTACCCCTCACAAATACAAAGAAAGTATACAAAATTAAAACTATTTTCTGTCCTTTATTAAAGCTTCAAAGCTTCTGTCGTATGTTTTCTCTGCCGATTTCGAGAAAAAACAAGCAGGAAATTCATTATATTTTAAATGGTATTCAATGCATTTACAGCATTTCCCGTGATTTGCACAGCTGTATGTACAAGGACAATTATTTTTATTACTACATTCCATTTTTACATCCTCCAAAAAATCAATTTAAAGAATTGCCGCATTTACAGCAATATAAGCTGTCGGCATCGTTTTCTTTTTTACATTCAGAGCATAGCTTTTTGCCCTTGATATTTGCTATTTTTAAGCATAATTCTTCTTTCTGAAAAATCAATTCGTCTAATATACGTACTTTTTCTTCAACCAATTCGCCTTGTTGAATATCATTTTTTACAGCAGTATAAACAAGCTCACCTAATTCTTTATATTCTTTTTCAATAGCACCTTTGGTTTCAGCAAGATTTACATTTAATTTTGTAAGTGCTGAAATTTGAGATGCTTTTTTTGCAGTTACATCTGCAATTTCTTTTGCCTTTAAAATGGTTTCATCAACAATACTCATAAAACTATATCCTTTCTTGTTAATAATTTAATTGCGATTTAACTCTTTTTTGATATATTTGCCGGTATATGATTTTTCACATTCGGCTACTTGCTCAGGAGTACCGCAAACAACTATATTACCTCCCTTATCGCCGCCTTCGGGGCCTAAGTCAATAATATAATCTGCTGTTTTTATTATATCTAAATTGTGTTCAATAACAACAACTGTATTTCCGCCCTTTACAAGCTTATTAAGAACATCAATAAGCTTATGAACATCAGCAGCGTGAAGACCTGTGGTAGGCTCATCGAGTATATATATCGTTTTACCGGTAGAGCGTTTAGATAGCTCAGTAGCAAGCTTTACTCGCTGAGCCTCTCCTCCTGAAAGGGTAGTAGAGGGTTGGCCTATTTTTATATATCCTAAACCAACTTCATAAAGAGTTTCAAGCTTTTTTCTTATTTTAGGAATAGCATTGAAAAACTCGATACCTTCCTCAACTGTCATTTCAAGTACATCGTATATACTTTTATTCTTATATTTTACTTCAAGCGTTTCTCTTCCGTAGCGTTTACCTTTACAAACTTCACAAGGAACATATACATCGGGCAAAAAATGCATTTCTATTTTTAATATTCCGTCACCCTGACAAGCTTCACATCTTCCGCCTTTTACGTTAAAAGAAAATCTGCTTGCATTATAGCCTCTTGCTTTAGCATCGTTGGTGTTGGCAAAAAGCTCTCTTATATCCGAAAATACACCTGTATAAGTAGCAGGGTTTGAACGTGGAGTGCGTCCGATAGGAGATTGGTCTATATCAATAACCTTATCTAAAGCTTCTATGCCTTCAATAGTTTTGTGAGCTCCGGCTCTGCATTTAGCGCCATTTAACTGAGATGCTAAGCTCTTGTAAAGAATTTCATTTACAAGAGAAGATTTACCTGAGCCTGATACTCCTGTGATACAGGTAAAAGTGCCAAGAGGTATTTCAACATCAATATTTTTAAGATTATTTTCAGATGCACCTATAATTTTCAATGTGTTTCCATTACCTTTTCTTCTTGTTTCAGGTATAGGAACAAATTTTTGACGGCTCAGATACTGTCCTGTAATAGAATTTTTGTTTTGCATAATTTCCTGTGCTGTTCCTGCGGCTATTATTTCTCCTCCGTGAATTCCTGCACCTGGACCGATGTCAACAATATAATCTGCATTAAGCATAGTATCTTCATCGTGTTCAACTACAATTAGTGTATTACCTAAATCACGCAGTTTTTTCAGAGTTTCTAACAGTCGGTCGTTATCCCTCTGATGTAATCCTATGCTTGGCTCATCTAAAATATACAGTACACCCATAAGAGAAGAGCCAATCTGAGTTGCAAGGCGAATACGTTGACTTTCTCCACCTGACAATGTACCGGAAAAACGATTGAGCGTTAAATACTCAAGACCTACGCTTTTTAAAAAGTTAAGACGGGAATTTATTTCCTTTAATATCTGATGTGAGATTATCTTATCTTTTTCAGAGAGAACAAGATTTTCAAAATAATCAATACAGTCACTTACTGAAAGCTTTGTAAGCTCATAAATATTAAGATTTCCTACTGTTACAGCCAAAGCATTACTGTTAAGTCTTGCACCTTTACAGTCTGGACAAGGCAATTCTGTCATAGAATTTTCAATTTCAGAACGCATAAAATCGCTGCTTGTTTCTCTGTGACGGCGCTCAAGATTGTTTATTATACCTTCAAAATCTGTTTTGTAGGTACCGCTTCCGTATTCATTAACCCTTGTCATTAAAAGCTTTTTACCGTTTGTACCGTATAGAATAGCGTTTATTGCTTCTTCTGAAAGAGAAGAAAGGGGATCGGTTATCTTAAAACCGTATTCTTCTCCTAAAGCTCTGTAATACATTTCAGCAATAGTACCGCCTTCGGCATAACTCCAGCCGCTTGCTCTTATTCCACCTTGCGCTATTGAAAGATTTTTGTTTGGCATTATTAAATCGGGATCTATTTTCAAAAGAGTGCCTAAGCCTGTACAAGTTTTACAAGCGCCAAAAGGGTTATTAAAAGAAAACATTCTTGGTGTAAGTTCATCAATTTCTATATCGTGATCGGGACAAGCATATTTTTGCGAAAATAAATATTCTTTATCTTCGGTAACAGCAAGAATAATTCCTTTAGTAAGATGCGAAGCTGTTTCAATAGAATCCGCAAGTCGTTTTCTTATATCAGGCTTAATTACTAAACGGTCAACGATAATATCAATAGAGTGTTTTTTGTTTTTATCTAATGTTATTTCTTCAGAAACATCATAAATGTTTCCGTCTACACGAATTCTGACAAATCCGCTTTTTTCTGCATCTTCAATTACTTTTATGTGCTCTCCTTTTCTTTGACGTATAACAGGAGCCATAATTTGAAGCTTTGTTCCTTCGGGTAAAGAGAGAATTTTGTCGGTAATTTGGTCAATTGTTTGCTGACGTATTTCTTTTTTACAAATAGGACAGTGGGGAACACCTATTCTTGCATATAAAAGTCTGAAATAATCATATATTTCCGTAACAGTACCCACTGTTGACCGTGGATTTTTTGAGGTGGTTTTCTGGTCAATGGAAATAGCAGGGGAGAGACCTTCGATATAATCTACATCAGGCTTTTCCATTTGTCCTAAAAACTGTCTTGCGTAAGAGGAAAGAGATTCAACATAGCGGCGTTGTCCCTCTGCATAAATCGTATCAAAAGCAAGAGAAGATTTGCCCGAGCCTGAGAGTCCTGTAAGTACAACAAGCTTATCTCTTGGTATCTCCACGTCAATATTTTTCAAATTATGTTCTCTTGCACCTTTAATGAAAATACTTTTATTATTCATTTTCTAATTCCTTTATTTTATCTCTGAGATATGCTGCATGTTCAAATTCAAGCAACGTAGCAGCAGCCTTCATTTCTTTTTTTAGTTTTTCTATAAGCTCTTGTTTTTGAGTTTTTCCTAAACGGCGTAATCCTTTTTTTTGCAATTCTTTTTCAGAAGATGTTATTTCAAGAACATCACGAACATCTTTTATAATTGATTTTGGAACAATTCCGTGTTCCTTATTATATTGTTCTTGAATAGTTCTTCGCCTTAACGTTTCGGAAATAGCTCGTTCCATTGAAGGAGTAACACTGTCAGCATACATTATAACAGTACCGTGATCGTTTCTTGCGGCTCTTCCTATCGTTTGAATTAAAGAGGTTTCGCTTCTTAAAAAACCCTCTTTGTCAGCATCAAGAATAGCTACAAGAGAAACCTCAGGAATATCTAAACCTTCACGAAGTAAATTGATTCCCACTAATACATCAAATTCTCCTAAACGAAGTTCTCTTATAATCTTCATTCTTTCAATAGTGTCTACATCGTGATGAAGATATCTTACCTTTATTCCTGATGTTGCTAAAAACTCTGTTAAATCCTCAGCCATTTTTTTTGTAAGAGTAGTAACAAGAACCCTCTCATTCTTTTGTGTACGCTCAACAATTTCGCTCAACAAATCGTCAATTTGTCCTATTGTTGGCTTTACTGTTATTTCTGGGTCAAGAAGTCCTGTAGGACGTATTACTTGCTCAGCTATGTTTTCACTACGAGAGCGTTCATATTCTCCGGGAGTTGCGCTTACGTAAATAATTTGATTTGTTTTTTCTTCAAATTCTTTAAAATTTAACGGTCTGTTGTCAAATGCTGAAGGTAAACGAAAACCAAATTCAATAAGACTTTCTTTTCTTGAACGGTCTCCGCCGTACATTCCTCTGACTTGAGGAACAGAAACGTGGGATTCGTCAACAAAAAGTAAATAATCCTTAGGAAAATAGTCCATAAGAGTAAAAGGAGGCTCACCCGGTTTTCTTCCGGTCATAATAGCCGAATAGTTTTCTATACCTTTACAAAAGCCTATTTCACGAAGCATTTCTATATCATACATAGTGCGCTGCATAATTCTTTGAGCTTCAATAAGCTTATTGTTTCTTTCAAAATATCTTATACGATCTTGCATTTCTTTTTCTATTTTTATAAGAGCATTCTCTAATTTTTCTCTTGATACAACATAGTGAGAAGCGGGATAAATTGCGGCGTGAGATAAAACTCCTTTAACCTTTCCTGTTACGTTGTGAACCTCGCATATTCTGTCAACCTCATCACCGAAAAATTCAACTCTTATAAGAGTATCAGTTGAAGCGGCAGGGAAGATATCTACAACATCTCCCTTAACTCTGAAACGGTTTCTTTGTAAATCAATATCGTTTCTTTCAAACTGTATTTCTACAAGACGTGAAATAAGGAAATCCCTGTTCATTTCCATACCGCTGCGAATAGAAATAACCATATTTTTATAATCAATAGGGTCACCTAAGCTGTAAATACAAGAAACGCTGGAAACTATAATAACGTCTTTGCGTTCAAAAAGAGCGGCAGTAGCAGAGTGACGCAATTTTTCAATTTCGTCATTTATAGAAGAGTCTTTTTCTATATAAGTATCGGTATTGGGAACATATGCCTCAGGCTGATAATAATCATAATAACTAACAAAATATTCCACCGCATTTTCGGGGAAGAACTCCTTGAATTCAGAGCAGAGCTGTGCCGCAAGAGTTTTGTTGTGAGCTAAGATAAGGGTAGGACGGTTTACTTTTTCAATTATATTAGCCATTGTAAAGGTTTTTCCCGAGCCTGTTACACCAAGCAATACCTGTTCCTTTAAACCGTTTAAAACGCCATCGGAAAGGCTTTTAATAGCTTCCGGCTGATCACCTGTAGGCTTGTATTTTGAATGTAAAATAAACTTGTTAGGCACTTATCTCACCACACAACATAAAACTTGATATATATATTATATCACAAAATTTTTATAAGTAAAGAAAAAAGCAGATGCTTTTTAGCATCTGCTTTTTAGAAATTAATTGTTTGTAAATCCATATTCTGCAAAAAATTTATCAATATTTTCAACCGTGTCTTCACGTCTTGATTTTTCAGCAGCAAAGCCTATGAGATGATTTTTTACTGAAATATTTATGTCAGCAGCACAATATCCATTATAGTTTCCGCTGAAATAATCATAAAGTTCATAGACCAATCCGGTATCTCCGCCGCCGTGTCCACCTAAAATGCTTTCTTCTGTCAAGGTTGTAGCAACTTCTTTGCGCTTTCCGTCGTCAAATGTATAAATCTCAATTTTGTCAGACTCCATATAAGCAGTAAGTTCACCCTTGGTTCCAAAAATACGAATGAATCTTCCGCCTTGGTTGAAAGCATTCATTGTAAGAGTTACATTTGCTCCACTCTTAAATTGCATATTAACAGTCTGATGGTCAACAACATCATTATTAGCGTGGTATACACATAAACCGTAATCGGTTGTTTTAAGAGCTGTCATAACATCTTCATCTGTTATATTATCACCTTTTACAATATCACGGGTAGAGGAGTATCTGAACCAAGAATTTTCCTTATCATCATAATAAAGCTTGCGGCAATTGTAAGGACAGGTATCTTCAATAGGACATCCGCCGTCAATACATCTTACAGGTGCGCCTTTTGGAGCATTTGCCTCAGTAAAATATGTAAGCTTACCAAAAGACTGTATCTTTTCGCAAGGCTCATCTAAAAGCCATTGAAGAATATCTAAATCGTGGCAGCATTTAGCAAGAAGCATAGGAGATGTTTCTTTTTCACTATGCCAATTTCCACGTACATAACTGTGACTTTGATGAATATTTCCTACAGCTTCGACGTGCATAATAGACATAACATTTCCTAAAGTTCCATCCATTATAATGTTTTTAATTTTTTTGAAGAAATTAGTATATCTTAATACATGACATACAAGAACTTTTACACCTTTTTTTTCTGCTGCAAGGGCGATATCAGCACATTCCTTAGCGGTAGGTGCTACGGGTTTCTCAAGAAGAAGATTATAACCCAACTCAATAGCTTTCATAGCAGGCTCATAATGCATATCATCCATAGTAGATATTATTGCAAAATCCGCCATTTTAGGCTGAGAAAGAATATCCTCCCAAGAATTATAACACATTTCGTCAGAAAGATTGTGAGCGCTTTTAATATAATTTCTTCTTATTTCGACAGGTTCAGCAACACCAACTACCTTAAATTTATCTTTAGCATTTAGCATTTCATTGGTATAGGTTGTTCCTCTCATACCTGCACCGATTAAAATTACAGAATATTGTTTCATAAAAATTCCCCTAACTCTTGAATTTTATATAAATTTATGTTAGCATAATTATATATATAATTATAGTATAAATAAAGTATTATTTAGCACAAAATTGATATTTGGTGATTTTTATGAAGAATGTAGCAAAAGAACTTGATATAGTTAAATACACTGCCGCTGCAGTAAAAGTATTACAATTTAAATGCGAATCTGATTTTACTTGCTTTGCATTACATTGGCATGACCGCCTTGAAATCATTAAAGTAAAAAAAGGCTCTATGAAAATCGAGCTTGGCGGAAAGACCTTTATGTTAAATACAAATCAAATGGTTATATTTCCACCGCGAATGGCGCATAAAGGATATACCGAAAACGAAAATGTGGAATACGATGTTCTTATGTTTGATGTAAGATCTTTTTATAATGAAGCTCCGATTTGCACTTTAACTCTTCCTTTGATACTCGAAGGGAGAGTGAAGTTTCAAAATATCATTTCAGATATTGAAACAATTAATATCTGTGATAAAATCTGCTATAACAAAAATCCGGATTCTTTGGAAATTATATCTCTTGTTTATAAGTTATTATTTGTATTATTTGATAAGCATCTTTCTGAAATCGGACCTAAAACACACGACAAATCGAGCGCTATGATAAATTACATAGAAAAAAATTACACTCAAGACCTTAATACTACGGTATTAAGTAAAAATTTCGGTTATAGTAGTGAACATTTCTGCCGTAAATTTAAAGAAGCCACCGGCATTACACCGATGACTTACCTTAAAATTTACAGATTGGAGCAATCTGTAAAAATGCTTAAATTGAACGAATTGAGTATAAGTGAAATAGCAGCTCAATGTGGATTTAACGATGCTAACTATTTTACTCGCTGTTTCAAAGCACATTACGGAGTTTCTCCGAAAAAGTTCAAAATTAATCAGTTAACAACTTTGTAATTTCGTCAATACTTTCTAAAATGACATCGGGAATAATATTCTTTTTAATGGTATCTTCTTTAGTTGCTTCGCCTGTTAAAACAAGAATAGAGGTCATTTCATTCCCGATACATAAAGAAATATCAGTTTCAAGTCTATCACCGACAACACCAATTTCACAAGGCTTATATCCCGTTTTCTTTATTATATAGTTAAATGTATCTACGGTGGGCTTGCCGAAAAATCTCGGATATCTTCCTGTTGCGGCTTCTATAAGCTTCGCTGTTGAACCGCAATCGGGAACAAAGCCGTCTTCTACAGGACAGGTAGTATCCTGATTTATTCCGTAATAAATAGCTCCGTTTTTAACAAATTTACAAGCTTTGCATAATTTTTCGTATGTAAGAGTGGGATCAAAGCCAATAACAACTATATCGGGATTTGTATCATTTAATTCAATACCGGCTTTTGTAAAAAACTCTAACATTGAAGGAGTGCCGACCGCATATACACTTTTTCCCTTATGATTATTAAGAAGATAATCAATAATAACATTTGTTGAAATAAGCATATGGCTTTTATCAATATTTATATTCATTTTTTTGAGTTTTTCGAGATATGCATCGGTGCTTTTTGAAGAGTTGTTTGTAAAAAAATAAAAATCTCTGCCTGTACTTTTGATTTTTTCTAAAAAACGATGAGTATAGGAGAATAGGTTATTACCTAAATATATTGTTCCGTCCATATCCAGAATAAAGCATTTTATTTTTGATAAGTTCATATAAAAACCCTTTCAGTTAAAAATTTAGCAGACATAGTGACTTAATCTATGTCTGCTAATTATACTACTTTATAAAAGTTTTTTCAAGTATCAGCTTTCGGTTTTTATTGTATATTCTCCGTCGTTGTAGGAAACAGAAATAGTATCTCCTTTGTTGATTTTTCCTTCAAGTAAGGCTTCGGCAATTTTGTCCTCAACATTACTCTGAATGGCTCTTCTCAACGGTCTTGCACCGTATATAGCATCAAATCCTGTTAGAGCGAGTTGCTCAATGGCAGAGTCATCAAAGCTTGCATAAATCTCAATATTATTTAATCGTTTTGAAACCTCAGCAAGCATTTTACCGGCTATCTTTTTTATATCTTCTTTGTTTAACTGTGAAAAAACTATTATATCGTCAATTCTGTTAAGAAATTCAGGTCTGAAGCTTTTTTTGAGTTCTCCCAAAACATCGGACTTTATTTTCTTTTGGTCCTTGTCAAAGCTATCTACTGTATCTGCAAAGCCAAGTCTTTTGTTTTCTGTAATAAGTCTTGCTCCGATGTTTGATGTCATTATAACAATAGTGTTTTTAAAATCAACTTTTTTGCCGTGACTATCTGTCAGAATACCGTCTTCAAGAATTTGTAAAAGTATATTAAATACGTCAGGATGCGCCTTTTCGATTTCATCGAACAAAACCACAGAATAAGGATTTCTGCGTACTTTTTCTGTCAATTGTCCTCCGTCCTCGTGTCCTACATATCCGGGAGGGGAGCCTATCATTCTTGACACTGTATGCTTTTCCATATATTCGGACATATCAATTCTTATCATAGAATTTTCATCACCGAACATTGCTTCAGCAAGCGCTTTACATAGCTCTGTTTTTCCAACACCTGTCGGACCTAAGAAAAGAAACGAGCCAATAGGTCTTTTAGGGTCTTTTAGACCAATTCTTCCTCTTCTTATAGCCTTGGAAATTTTAACAACTGCTTCGTCTTGTCCCACAACTCTTTCGTGAAGAATGTTTTCCATATTTAAAAGGCGTTGGCTTTCATCTTGACCGAGCTTTGTTACAGGGATATTAGTCCAATTAGAAACTATTTGCGCGATTTCTTCTTCACCTACAGTGCAATATTCACCCTGAGCCTTTTCAGACCATTTCTTTTTCTCTTTTTCAAGGTCTTCTTTTAGATTTCTTTCTTCGTCACGAAGCTTTGCTGCACGTTCAAAATCTTGTTCCTTTACAGCCTCTTCTTTTTCACTTGCCAATGCTTCTATTTTTGCTTCAAGCTCTTTTAAATCGGGGGGAGAGGTGAGAGTGGAAAGTCGCATTTTAGACGCAGCTTCATCCATAAGGTCGATAGCTTTATCAGGTAAAAATCTGTCTGTAATATATCTTTTTGAAAGCTTTACAGCAGCCTGAATAGCTTCATCGGAAATTTTTACTTTATGATGTGCTTCATATTTATCCTTTAATCCGCGTAAAATTTCTATCGCTTCATCTTCGGTAGGTTCACCTACTGTTACAGGTTGGAAACGTCTTTCCAATGCTGAATCTTTTTCTATATATTTTCTGTATTCATTGATTGTTGTTGCACCTATAACTTGCAATTCTCCTCTTGCTAAAGAAGGCTTTAATATATTTGCAGCATCCACAGCACCTTCTGCCGCACCTGCGCCAACTATAGTATGCAGCTCATCAATAAATAAGATTACATTTCCTGCTTTTTTTACTTCTTCAAGAGCATTTTTTAATCTTTCTTCAAATTCACCTCTGTACTTAGCACCGGCAATCATTCCCGATAAATCTACAGTTACAACTCGTTTATCCTTTAATATTTCAGGAACGTTACCTTTTGTTATTCTTTGGGCAAGTCCTTCTGCAACAGCAGTTTTACCTACACCGGGCTCACCAATAAGACAAGGGTTGTTTTTAGTTCTTCTTGAAAGAATTTGTATAACTCTGTCAATTTCAGCATCACGGCCTATTATAGGGTCGATTTTTTCTTCTCTTGCCATATCGGTAAGGTCTCTTCCAAACTGATTTAATACGGGTGTATTAGAAGAACTTGCTGAAGAAGTATGAGTTGTTTGATTTGAAGAGGAAGCTTTTACTCCTGATGTATCAATTCCTAAAACATCAATTATATCATTTGCTATCATTTCGGGCGTAACACCTAATCGGTTTAAAATTTCAACGCCTTTACAATCATATTCGTTTATAAGAGCAAGCAAAAGATGTTCTGTACCTACATAGCTGTTTCCCAAAGCTCTTGCTTGTTGAAAAGCATCGTTGATAATTTTTTTTGTTCTCGGTGTCATATCCTGAGCTGAAACAGGGGAGGGAATACCGCTTCCTATAAGCTCCATAATTTCACCTACAACGTTTGCCATTGTAATATTTCTTGATGTTAGCACTTTAGAAGCTATACCGTTTTCTTCTCTGATAAGGCCTAAAAGCAAATGCTCGCTTCCTATATATCCGTGACCTAATTCTTTGGCACTTTCCAAAGCAAGATTAAGCGCCTTTGCAGCTCTTTGCGTAAATCTATTGTCAAACATAAAAACCATTTCCTTTCCTATAGTTTGGTTCTGATAATTTCAGCACGCTTCAAGTCTCTGTCTGACGGAGTAAGCTCTCCGTAAGCTTTCATAATTGTAGCAGGATGACATTCTGTTATCAGACTGTCCAACGTTTTTAAATCAATTTCTTTTATTATTTCTGCTTCAATACCTAATCTTATTTTAGATATAAGCTTTAAAAATTCGTCAGTTGATATAGTTCTTGCGTATTTGAGAATTCCATAGCTTGTGCAAATATCATTTTCAAAATAAATACCTTTTTTCTTAATCAATTCATTACGTACACGTTTTTCCTCTTCCTCAATAGTCTTAATAACTTCATTAAGTCTTTTAACGGTATCACCTTCGGTTATTCCCATAGTAGTACGATTGGAAAGCTGATAGAAATCCGCTTTTCCTTTAGAGCCTTCTCCGTACATACCTCTTAAATTAAGACCCATAGAAGACACTATATTGTTAAGCTTATTAAGAAGCCCCGCTTCGCTGATACAGGGGAGATGAAGCATTACAGATGCTCTCATTCCTGTTCCTAAGTTAGTCGGACAATGAGTTATATAGCCTAAATTTTCGTCAAAAGCAAAGGGGAGATGTTTTTCCAACTCATCATCAATCTCCATAGCCGTTTCTAAAAGCTTATCCATAGAGCTTGCATCACCCAAAACCTGTATACGCAAATGATCTTCTTCGTTTATCATTATTGACAGATTTTGTGCCTTGTTAATCAAAAGACTTTTGCCATTTCTGTTTTTTATAAATTGAGGGCTTATAAGATGAGCTTCTACTAAAGACTGAGCTGTAATATCGTCAACGGATGCCATATCTATAAAAGTCAAATCTTTAAAAAGGGGATTATCAATATTTTTGCAAGCTTCTTTTACAGCTTGACATATTTCGTTTTGTTGTTTTAAAGTTATTTTACTCTCAAAGGGATATCCGCTTATATTTCTTGCAAGTCTTATGCGTCCAGAAATTTTTATGCTCATAGTTACGCCTCCATTTCTTTGATTTTATCTCTTATTATTGCAGCTTGCTCATATTCCTGAGCTTCTACAGCAGCATTAAGCTTTGCTTTTAAATCTTCAAGTTCTCTTTTGATTTTTATTTTTTTATTTGCGCTATTAGGGATTTTTCCCATATATTGAGCATTGTGATGAATTTTAGAAATATAGGGATTAAGAGTTGAAGAAAAAACCTCATAGCACTTCTCGCATCCCACTTTTCCCGTCTTTTCTATATATCCGATATCGGCACCGCATTGTGTGCAGGTCAAAGCCTTTACAGTTGTTAATGCAGGGGAGAAAAACATATTTGAAAAGACTTTATCAAAATCAAGGAACGATGTGCTGTTTTCCTGATAATGCGCTGCACATTCAGAGCATAGAAAAGCTTCTTTTTTAATACCATTTATATTTTCTTTTATATGAGTTGTAGCTTCTTTTGCATTACATTTCTGACATAACATAAAAATACCTCTTTTCTTAATCTTCTAAACCTATAAGCATACTTTTGAATATTGATGCTCTTAATATATCCCAATATTGAGGGGGAACACCTGAAAAGTTTTTATCTGATAATGCACTTGCCATTAAAGAAAGACTTTTTTTATCAATAACACCATTGTCATACATATTGCTTAAAAATATTTTTATACTTACTGCATCTATTCTTTGTCCTATAGAGTTAAGTATATGCATTATATATCCTTTTTTTGTATAATTGGGACGTGATATTTTGATATATCCGCCTCCACCGCGTCTGCTTTCAACAATGTAGCCTTGCTCGGGAGTAAAGCGGGAAGATAAAACATAGTTTATTTGGCTTGGTACAACTGAAAATTTTATAGCAAGTTCGTTTCTTCCTAATTCAACGCTATCGTTTTCAGATAGTAAATCTTTTATAAATTCTGCAATTAAATCACTTGAACGCATATTAATCTCCCCTCTTTTTTCTGACTTTGACTTTCTTTGACCTTTGATTATATAATATACTCCTTCCGAGAAAAAAGCAAAGTCGGAAGGAGTATAAAAAAGCTTAAAAATTTAAAATATAGCTGTTTTTTAAAAAATATCTTTATTTTTCTAAAGAAATCATTGATTTTTAAAGTATAGCACGGAAAGGCTCTGCAGGTAATCCGTTTCCGTTAAATAGGGAGACAGAGGGCCAAGAAGTCCAAGCGTATCTGATTTGAGTTGCTGAAGAAACATTAGAAATAGTAACAGTATCGCCGTTAACGGTTATCTGATTTGAACTAACAGGTGTCCAGTTTTGACCGTTGGTGCTTATTTCAATACCTGTTACGCTTGAATTAGCTAATCTCATATTTGATGCATTGTTAAACTTCAATACTATATTTGAACCTTGCTTT
>SVMS01000022.1 GCA_015067255.1 Oscillospiraceae bacterium | reverse complement strand
TGATATGCACCCCAAAAGTTAGACACTTTTGGAGGTGCATATTTTTATGGCAAAAAAGGGACAAATACAACGAAAATACTCGACTGAATTCAAAATAAGTGTTATAGTAGATATGCGAGAACACCATTTGAGTTATAGAGAAACAGTAAGAAAATATTTACAAGGTGTATCCCCAACATCTGCAATCGGGACAATACAACGGTGGGAACGCATATACTTGGAAGAAGGAGCCGAAGGTCTAATGAAAGAAAGACGAGGCAGAGCTTGTTCCGCTAGCGGAACAAAAAGAGGCAGACCACCTAAATTAGATAAAAAGGTTGAGGAAGATTTAATTGCCGAAAACCAGCGACTTCGTATGGAGATAGAATACTTAAAAAAACTGAGTGCCTTAGTTCTTGCGGAAGAGCGAGAGAACGGCAAAAAACAAAAATAATTTCTGAACTAAGGCAAAGATATCCGCTGAAAGATTTATTAAAATTATCTGGACTTGCTCGCAGCACGTTCTATTACTATCTAAAGCACGATGATACAGACAAGTATGCGTGTGAAAAGCAAGAAATTGTAGATATCTACAATTCCAATAAAGGCAGATATGGATACCGTAGAATCACAATTGCTATGCGTAACAAAGGTTATGTAATTAACCACAAAACCGTACAAAAACTGATGAAACAACTTGGTTTAAAAGGCAAGCAGCGTAAGAACGATAAATACCATTCATACAAAGGCACAGTTGGTAAAGTTGCTGACAATTTACTTAAAAGAGATTTTTATGCAGAAAAACCATTTGAAAAGATAACAACCGATGTTACACAATTTAATGTTTGTGACGAGAAAGTATATCTTTCGCCTATTTTAGATTTATTCAACAATGAAGTGGTATCTTATTCCATTTCAACAAGTCCTAATTTAGAGCAAGTTCGCGAAATGCTTAATGGTTTGTTTAAAAAACTTCCTGCTGATGCGACACCAATCTTTCATTCAGACCAAGGTTGGCAATACCAACACGCTGAATACCAAAAACTACTAAAAGAACATAATATTACGCAAAGTATGTCTCGCAAGGGTAACTGTATGGATAACGGTGCTATGGAAAACTTTTTTGGTAGACTTAAGGTTGAAATGTTCTACGGCGAAAAATTCGAAAGCGTTAACGCTTTCATTGATGAACTAAAGAAATATATTTATTACTACAACAACGAAAGAATTTCCTTAAAACTAAAAGGAATGAGTCCAGTACAATACCGAACTCATTCACAAGCAATTTAATATTTATTTTTGTCTAAACTTTGGGGTTCACTTCATTTTGTTTTTACAGTCCTTTAATTTACTTAAATAGTTTTTCCACTATCTCTGCCGCATCGCCTACAAGCTCGGCACAGGGGCGCTTTTTATAATACTGCTCTGTGCGTTCTTCGGGGGCTCCCTCTTTAACGGGAACACCGTCTAACAGCTCACGGCATATTATAGAATGATTTTTCTCTTTAAAGCTTTGCGCAAGTCTTTGAATAAGCTCATAATGCTCTTTTTTTTCCTCTTGTGCTAATGGGTCGCTATATCCGTACTTAAGTCCTGCAATCATAAACATAGCGCTCACAGCACCGCAAACCTCTCTCATTCTGCCCATACCGCCGCCAAAGGAGGAGGCGAGCATAGCGGCTGTTTTTTTGTCTATGCCTAAATCATCGGCAAAGGCAAGAAGCACAGCCTGAGAGCAGTTATAACCCTCTTTAAAAAGTTTCATCGCCTTTTCTCTTTTACTTTCCATACTTTTATACCTTCTCAATTTTATCGCAAAGAGAATTGAGCCAATCACCTTCAAAAAGCTCTATTGTGCCCTTATCGCAGGCAGCGGCAAGCTTGGGATTAACAGGTAATGATGCATAAGACTCTATCTGATACTGAGCTGCTGTTTTGCTTACGTCACTGTCGCCGAAAATCTTGATTTTCTTAGAGCAATCGGGACATTCAACATAGCTCATATTTTCTACAAGACCGATAATGGGAACATTCATCATTCTTGCCATTTTTACAGCCTTTTCAACTATCATACTTACAAGCTCCTGAGGAGATGTTACTATAACAATTGCATCAACGGGAACAGACTGAAAAACAGTTAAAGGTACGTCACCTGTTCCGGGAGGCATATCCACAAACATAAAATCAACCTCGTTCCAGATAACATCTGTCCAGAACTGTTTTACTGTTCCTGCTATTACAGGACCTCTCCACACAACAGGGTCTGTATCGTTCTCTAAAAGAAGATTTAATGACATAATTTCAATGCCTGTTTTACTTTTTACAGGGAAAATACCTATATCACTTCCGCTTGCCTTTTCCTTTATACCGAAAGCCTTAGGAATTGACGGTCCTGTTATATCGGCATCCATAATAGCTGTTTTATAGCCCTTACGCTGCATTGAAACGGACAAAAGAGAGGTTACCATAGATTTACCTACTCCGCCTTTTCCGCTGACAACGGCAATAACTTTTTTGATTTTTGAAAGCTCGTGGGGCTTTTCTCTCAAATCCTGAGGCTTTGTTCTTTCTGAACAGTTACTTGAACAAGAAGAACAATTGTGTGTACATTCGCTCATTTTATTACTTCCTTTATTTTAAATTTTATATTAATCTTTAGTATATTCAAGGTAACAAAAAATATTTTGCAATCATATACTGCAAATAAGGAGATGATAGCTTGATTAAAATATTTATAGACCAAGGACATAGCCGAGGCGGTGTAAACGGCGGTGCTGTGGGCAACGGACTTATTGAACAGGATATTACTTATATGGTAGGTGCATATCTGGCAAATCTTTTAAGGACTGACCCACGTTTTGATGTTATGACTTCAAGAAACAGTATAGACGACATTTTAGGCACTAATTCTTCCACAAGCCTTATTGAAAGAGTACGAATGGCAAACGAGTGGAATGCCGACTATTTTTTAAGCATACACACAAACGCAAACACAAACCCTCAAATCAACGGTACTGAAACATACGTTTTCAGACAAGGCGGAGAAGCAGGAGCTTTGGCACAGGATATTTTAGATGCCATTGTTGCAAGAGTCGGTACAAAAAATAACGGAGTAAAAACAAATCCGTCCCTTTACGTTTTAAGAAGAACGAGAATGCCCGCTGTGCTTATTGAGCTTGCGTATATAACAAATCCCGAGGACGCCCAAAAGCTTGAAAACGACCAATATGCTTTTGCCTACGCAATATACCAAGGTCTGCTAAATTATTTTGGCTTAAGAGCCTTGTAAAACGGAGGATGTAAAAAAACGAGAGTTTTTTTACATCCTCTTTTTAATGTGTTAAGGGGATAGGAAAAAATGTGCAAAGCGTCATTTTTAATATTCCCTTATTAATACGCTTTTCCCCAGTATACAAGCTTTGTTGCCTTTTTGCCGCAGCAAACACAGGTATCGGAAATTGCTTCTTCATTGAAGGGAATACAACGTGAGGATACGTCTGCAACCTCTTTGAGCTTCTCTTCACATTCCAAATCTCCGCACCACATAGCTTTGATAAAGCCCGGCTTTGTTGCTGCTGTTTCAATCATTTCATCTAAAGTGAAAGCAACATTTGTCATTTTCTCTCGTCTTTCAAGAGCTTTATTGTAAAGAGTTTTTGTAATATCGTCTAAAAGTGCAGGGATTTTCTCCTCTAACTCATCAAGAGAAACGCTGATTTTTTCGCCTGTATCACGTCTTGCCAAAACACAGCTGTTATTTTCAATATCACGGGGTCCGATTTCAAGACGGATAGGCACGCCTGTCATTTCATACTGTGCAAACTTCCAGCCGGGGCTTTCCTCACTTGCATCAATATCAGCTCTGCAAATTTTCTTAAGTCTCTCGCAAATTTCCTCAGCCTTTTCAAGCACTCCGCCCTTATGCATAGCAACAGGAATTACCATAACCTGAGTAGGAGCTATTGCAGGGGGCAAAACAAGACCGTTATCGTCACCGTGAGTCATTATAATTGCGCCGATAATTCTTGTGGACATTCCCCAAGAGGTCTGATGACAGTATTGTAAGGTGTTATTCTTATCGGAATATTTAATATCAAAAGCTCTTGCAAAGCCGTCACCAAAATTGTGAGAGGTACCTGACTGTAAAGCCTTTCCGTCATGCATAAGTGCTTCAATTGTATAAGTAGCATTTGCGCCTGCAAACTTCTCTTTATCTGTTTTCTGACCGCATACAACGGGAATTGCAAGATAATTCTCTACAAAATCCGCATATACGTTTAACATTCTGATTGTTTCTTCCTGTGCATCCTCAGCAGTTGCGTGCATTGTATGGCCCTCTTGCCATAGAAATTCTCTTGAACGCAAGAAAGGTCTTGTTGTTTTCTCCCAACGTACAACTGAACACCACTGATTGTAAAGCTTAGGTAAATCACGATAAGAAGTGATAATATCCTTATAATGCTCACAGAAAAGAGTTTCAGAGGTAGGACGTACGCAAAGTCTTTCTGTAAGCTTTTCGCTTCCGCCCATTGTAACCCAAGCAACCTCGGGTGCAAAGCCTTCAACGTGTTCTTTTTCCTTATTCAAAAGGCTTTCCGGAATAAGTAATGGCATATAAACGTTTTTGTGCCCTGTTTTTTTGAACATACCGTCAAGTATATTCTGGATATTCTCCCAAATAGCATATCCGTAAGGCCTTATAATCATAAATCCGCGTACACCGGAATATTCAACTAAATCTGCCTTTTTAACTACATCTGTATACCACTTCGCAAAATCTTCATCCATAGATGTAATTTCTTTTACCATTTTTTCCTTTGCCATAATTTATTCAATCCTTTTTATTATTATATATCATATCAATATATATTGTAGTGCAAAACCATAGTGTTTGTCAACTGTTTTAATGCTTTAAAAATATTTTTGTTTCATACAACCAAGTTTTTTGAATTTTATGCTTGACATTGGTGAATAAAAAATATATAATATAATGGCAACAATGTACAACCCGTATTTTGGGGGGAGGGAAAGAAATGTCAGAAGTTCATCTAAAGGATAATGAGTCTCTTGATAATGCACTACGTCGTTTTAAGCGTTCATGTGCAAAATCAGGTGTGCTTTCCGAACTCCGCAAGAGAGAGCATTATGAAAAGCCCAGCGTAAAGCGTAAGAAGAAGTCTGAAGCTGCACGTAAGAGAAAGTTTAAGTAAAAAGTACATCTAAACCGCCTTCAAAAATGAAGGCGGTTTTTTCATTGTGAAATGTATTTCATAAAGGCATTGTATATCACAAGGGCAAGCTGTGTACGGTAAGAATCGCTTTTGAGCTTTTCAAGCTCCGCTTCATTTGAGAAAAATCCGCATTCGCAAAGAATTGCCGGATTTTTTATTCTTTTAAAGAGTAAAACCGAAGAGGGTATCGGCTTTATTTTCCGAGTATTGTCAGGCTGTAAAAAGGAAACGATATCAGCTCTTATGGTTTCCGAAAGTGCTTTACTGAAATCATCGTTTGAATAAAAAATCTGCGAGCCGTTGTAACGGCTGTCTGAAAAATTGTTCATATGAATACTCAAAACAACACAATTTGAATATGAATTTATAAGCTCTATGCGTGCTTTTATATCGGCATTTTTGTTGAATTTTTCACTGTCGTAGGTAGAGCCGCCGTCTTTTCTTGTCATAACGGTATTTATTCCCGATATCTCAAAAAGCTCTCTCAGCTTTAAAGAAATGTCAAGGTTTAAGTCCTTTTCAACCGTTCCGTCCTTTGCAACACAGCCTCCGTCCATTCCCCCGTGTCCCGCATCAATTATAACAGTAAAGGAATTGGAAGCAGAGGAAAAAGTGCTTATAACATTAGGGATAGAAAAACAAAGTACAACAACCAAAACAAGACAAACAGCAAACCCCATAATTGATTTTTTATTTACAAACACTATCATTAAACCGCACCCTTTCAGATAAGTATATGTTTTTGCGCTTTAAAATAAAACTCACAAAAAATGACCTTTAAAGCTTAAAGCCTTAGAGGTCATTTTAAAGATTAAATTAAAGAATTTTTATTTATAATGATTGTAGTTTATTAAAACGCTTAAGTGAGTATATATTTTACTTTTTAAAAATCAAAGCCTTGAGTATCAGCAAATCATAAATATCAAAAACTGAATCTCCGTTCATATCTGACATTTCGCTTTCAGCTTCTTTTCCTAATAAGCCGTTTCTCATACTGATAGCATCAAGTACATTTACCTCTCCGTCGCCGTTAGTGTCGCCCTCAACAGCTTCATTTTCTGTGTAGTTGTAATGGATATTAGCATTTGTTAGATAGTTGTTGCCTTCATCTATCGAAATATTTCCCCATTCTTCCTCTGTTCCCGAATAGAATACATCTTTCAATACATGGCAACCAGAAAACGCATAATAACCTATACTTGTAGTACCGTTTCCTATTATTATTTTTGTAAGAGCATCGCAATCAAGAAAAGCTGCTTCACCTATACTTATAACACTATTTGGTATTGTTATATCCGTAAGCCCGCTGCCATAAAAAGCCATATCACCTATACTTATAACGCCATTATTAATATTTGCACTTGTAAGTTCGTAGCACCAGTAAAATGTCCCATTACCTATACTTGTAACACTGCTTGGTATTGTTATGCTTGTGAGTCTGGAGCAATTAAAAAACGCCCAATTTCCTATACTTTTAACACTATTACCGATTGTTACTCTTGTAAGTCCAAAGCAAGCAGAAAATGCATAATCCCCTATCTCTGTAACACTATCAGGAATAGTTATGCTTGTAAGACCTATGCAATAATAAAACGCTTCCTCACCTATAGTTGTTATACTATCGGGGATTGTTATACTTTCAAGACTTGAACAACTATAAAAAGTATAATCGCCTATACTTGTAACACTGTCAGGAATAAGAAGGCTTGTTACCAATTCACCGTTAAGATATAAATAATTAGCATAATTCAACGGATTTGAGTGCTCATTATAAAAATCAATATTACACCAAGCAGCTATATCCTCTATATATACATTTTCAAGACTTGAGCAAGCAGCAAACGCAGAATCACCTATCTCCGTAACACTATCAGGAATAGTTATACTTTCAAGACTTTCGCAATATCTAAACGCAAAATCACCTATACTTGTAACACTGTCAGGGATTGTATATGATGATGCTGTTTTACCTGCAGAATAGCAGATTATTTGACTTTTATCTTTGTTAAATAAAACTCCATCGTTGGAAGTATACGAGGTATTATTTGAATTTACATTTATACTTTTTAGACTTATGCAATCATAAAATGCAGAAGAGCTTATACTTGTAACGCCGTTACCGATTGTTACACTTTTAAGATTTGAGCAATTAAAAAACGCATACTCGCCTATACTTGTTACATGGTTACCGATTATTATACTTTCAAGACTTTCGCAATATCTAAACGCATTATCATCTATAGTTGTACATTTATCGGTCAATATAACATTTTTAAGTGATGACGGTACATAATCATCATTATAAGAATAACTTGATGCGCCGAAAATATAACCAAAATGCGTATTAGATGTTCCTCCCTGTGAAGCACCGACAAACGGCAAGGTTATACTTTCAAGACTTTCGCAATAATAAAACGCATACTCGCCTATACTTGTAACGCCGTTACCGATTGTTACACTTTTAAGATTTGAGCAATTAAAAAACGCATACTCGCCTATACTTGTAACACTGTCAGAAATTATTATATTTTCAAGATTTTCGCAATTAGAAAATGCACCGCCGTTTATAATTACACATTCATCAGTCAATATAACTTTTTTTAGTGATTTTGGAATAAATGAGTCCATCCAAGAGTCAATTGATGCACCAAAAATATAACCAAAATGCGTATTAGATGTTTCTCCCTGTGAAGCGCCGACAAACGGCAAGGTTATGCTTTCAAGATTTGAACAATCATAAAAAGCATATTTTTCTATGCTTGTAACACTGTCGGAAACTGTTATGCTCGTAATATTTTTGCACGAAAAAGCATATGTAGGTATGGTAGTAACGTCATTCGGAATAACAAGTTTTGTTATTAATTCTCCGTTAAGATATAAATAATCAGCGAAATATAACGGGTTTGAGTACTCATTATAAAAATCAATGTTACACCAAGCAACTATATTCTCTATATATACATTTTCAAGACTTGAACAAGCAGCAAACGCAGAATCACCTATCTCTGTAACACTATCAGGAATAGTTATACTTTCAAGACTTTCGCAATATCTAAACGCAAAATCACCTATACTTGTAACACTGTCAGGGATTGTTATGCTTGTAAGATTTGAGCAAGCAGAAAACGCAGAATCACCTATACTTGTAACGCTTTCGGGTATTGTTATACTTGTAAGGCTATCGCAATTATAAAACGCATATTCTCCTATAGCTGTAACAGGATAACCGTCCAATGTTGAGGGGATTGTTGCATCCCCCGATATTGACGGATCGACATAGTATATAGTTATTTCTCCGTCTGTAAAAAAATACGAATAATATTTTGTTGCAACAGATTTTCCGTTAGACAAAAAATAATCATTACATTCGGGACAATAAATGCAATTTTCATTATCAAAAATAGCATTTTCCACTTTATAATGCCAAATAGTATTTATAAAAATATCATTATTCTTAAGACTTATCTCCATATAATTTTTTTGCTGAGTCGTTCCTTTATAAAAAACTGATGTTAAACACGTGCAATTGCTAAATGCATAATCACCTATACTTGTAACGCTTTCGGGAATTGTTATGCTCCTAAGACTTCTGCAACTACTAAACGCAGCACGCCCTATACTTGTAACGCTTTCGGGGATTGTTATGCTTGTAAGTCTTGTCCCACCAAATGCTTGTTCCCCTATACTTGTAACACTGTCGGGAATTGTTATACTTGTAAGGATAGAGCAAAAATGAAACGCAAAATCACTTATACTTGTAACACCGTCAGGAATGGTTATACTTTCAAGACTTCCGCAATAAGAAAATGCACCTTCACCTATACTTGTAACACTATCGGGGATAGCTATACTTGTAAGACTTCCGCAATTATAAAATGCATAATCTCCTATTCTTGTAACAGGATAACCGCCTAAGGTTGAGGGGATAGTAACATCTCCGCTTATCGATTCATCGCAACCTGTTATAGTTGCCTTTCCGTTTGATACTGTATAGGTATAATATCCTTCGTTTTCCGCACTGACGGAAAATATACCTATAAGCATAAGTGTTGCAAGCAATACAACACACAGCAAAAGAGAAATACAGTGCTTGATGTTTTTGAAAATACTCATACTAAAAACCCTCCAAAATAATTTTAGATAAAAAAAGTGCGCCTACCGAAGCAGACGCACAAAAAATGCAAACTCCGATAGTCGCCAAACTAATACAATATAACAAGCACAATAAGCACCTAACATTGTGGAATTTGCATTTTTATCAAATTCATATCGTTAGGTACCTCAAATAAAACTTAACCAAAAGATATACTAACCCCTTGGCTTTTTTGCTTGTTATAAAATATTTAATTAGTTTGGCAACTATTAGTTTACCACAATTATACTGTATTATCAAGTATAAATTTCCAATCTTCAGCAGGCGCAAAAAAGCTCGCTTCAAATTGAAGCGAGCTTTCAGGGTGTCGAAAGGTTTTCGACACCATGGCAAGACTGTCCAAAAAGAGTGCAGATTTCGTCAATCCGTTCTCGTCGGCGTACGGTGGTACGTTAGAGAGCGGATTGGCGGAAAGCAGAAAAATTTTACTTAAATTACGTATTCTTATACGGAATTTTCCTTAAAACAAAAATATAGGAAAAGAGAAAAACTCCTTTCCTATATCATTTGTGAAATTAGCTTCAAACCTTTATGATTTTTTCTTTTTCTGCGGTCTGTGCCTTTTTCGACAGTCTGTAAAATTATTGGTTGTTATTGTTTGTATTGTTTTCAACAATTTCAACGTTTCTGTATCTGGGAAGTCCTGTACCTGCGGGGATAAGCTTACCGATAATAACGTTTTCTTTAAGTCCGATAAGGGGATCAGTCTTACCTCTGATAGCGGCATCTGTAAGAACCTTTGTGGTCTCTTGGAAGGATGCGGCTGAAAGGAAGCTATCCGTTGCAAGAGAAGCCTTGGTGATACCGAGGAGCTCGGGCTCTGCTACGATATCCTTAACATCTTCTCCCTCTGCACGTCTTCTCTCAATGTCTTCCTTAGCCTTGAGATAATAATACTTATCAATCTGAGCGCCTTCAACGATTTGCAATCCGTCAACAGCCTGTGCGCTTCCGGGATCAAGCACCTTGTATTTCTTCATCATCTGACGAACAATAACTTCAATATGCTTATCGTTGATATCAACACCCTGTAATCTATATACACGCTGTACTTCTTCGATAAAGTATTCCTGAACGGCATCGGGTCCCAAAATTCTGAGTATATCACGGGGGTTCTTAGAGCCTTGTGTAAGCTCTTCGCCCTTTTCTACCCAGCACTCTGTTCCGTTTTTCTCAGCCATTTCGATTTTTTCTTTAAGTCTTAAGCTAAATATGATAGGATGAGCAACGCTCTCGCCTTCATCATTTGTAACGATAACGTTTTTAATCTTTTTGATTTCATCAAAGGTAACACGTCCTGAAATTTCAGCCAAAACAGCAAGAGCCTTGGGCTTTCTTGCTTCGAAAAGCTCTTCGACACGGGGAAGACCCTGTGTAATATCCGATACGTCCTTACCGGCAACACCGCCTGTATGGAAGGTTCTCATTGTAAGCTGTGTACCGGGCTCACCGATTGACTGTGCCGCAATTATGCCGACAGCCTCACCTGTGCGTACAACCTCGTTTGCCGCAAGGTTTTTACCGTAGCACTTAGCGCAGACACCGTATTTGCAACGGCATTTAAGAACTGAACGGATTTCAACTCTCTTTATGCCTGCATCCATTATTGCCTTAGCATCTTTTTCGGTCATAGGAACATCTGTTCCAACGATAACTTCTCCGTTTTCGTCAACTATGGGTTTCGCAGCGAAGCGGCCCAAAAGTCTGTCAGTAAGCTTTTCAACGTTGGGAATCTCACTTACCATCAAGCCTTCATCAGTTCCGCAATCGTCCTCACGGATAATAACGTCCTGAGAAACGTCAACAAGACGTCTTGTAAGGTAACCTGAGTCCGCAGTTCTTAACGCAGTATCGGCAAGACCTTTACGCGCACCACGGGAAGAAATAAAGAATTCAAGGATATTAAGACCTTCACGGAAGTTTGAACGAATAGGAATTTCGATTGCTTTACCGGAGGTGTTTGCCATAAGTCCTCTCATTCCGGCAAGCTGTCTGATCTGGCTCATGCTACCACGAGCTCCTGAATTAGCCATCATATAGATAGGATTGAATTCGTCAAGTCCTTTTTCAAGCTCATCTGTAACGAGCTTTGTTGTTTTCTCCCACTGGTCAATAACAGCAGAGTAACGCTCGTCATCAGTCATAAGACCCATCTTATAGTTTTCTGTAATTTCTTCAATTTTTTCTTCTGCCTGTTCAATATATTCATATTTCTTAGGCGGAATTGTCATATCGGAAACGGAAACGGTAATAGCGCCCTTTGTGGAGAACTGATAGCAAATGCTCTTGATTTTATCAAGTGTGTCAGCAGTTTCTGCGCCGCCGTTAGCCTTGATACAACGGTCGATAATCTGTCCCAAAACTTTTTTGGTAACAATCTGGTCAACCTCAAGCTTGTACTTCTGGTCAGGATTTGTTCTGTCCATAAAGCCGAGATTCTGAGGAATTACCTCATTGAAGATAATTCTGCCGATAGAGGTATCTATCATTATATGCTCGCCGGTTTTTTCGCCGTTGTCATCAGTTTTATCAACACGAAGTCTTACAGGCTCGTGAAGAGTAACTGTTTTTGCATAGTATGCAAGCTTTGCCTCGTCGATATCCTTAAAGTAAGGTCTTTGCTCTGTGGGCTTATCCTTATCCTTAATCATTGTAAGATAGTATGCACCGAGTACCATATCCTGTGTAGGAACGGTAACAGGCTTTCCATCCTGAGGCTTAAGCAGGTTGTTAGCAGAGAGCATAAGGAAACGAGCCTCTGCCTGTGCTGCAGCGGAAAGAGGAACGTGAACAGCCATCTGGTCACCGTCGAAGTCAGCGTTGTAAGCTGTACATACCAACGGATGAAGTCTTAATGCACGACCTTCAACCAATACAGGCTCGAATGCTTGAATACCAAGTCTGTGAAGTGTAGGCGCACGGTTAAGAAGAACGGGATGCTCCTTGATAACCTCTTCCAAAGCGTCCCAAACCTCGCCCTGCATACGCTCAACCATTTTCTTTGCGCTCTTGATATTTTTAGCAATACCCATTTCCTCAAGACGCTTCATAACGAAGGGTTTGAACAGCTCAATAGCCATTTCCTTAGGAAGACCGCACTGATAAATCTTAAGGTCAGGACCTACGACGATAACGGAACGTCCTGAATAGTCAACACGTTTACCGAGAAGGTTCTGTCTGAAACGGCCCTGCTTACCCTTAAGCATATCGGAAAGAGATTTCAATGCTCTGTTGTTAGGGCCGCCTACGGCACGGGAACGTCTGCCGTTGTCAATAAGAGCATCGACAGCCTCCTGTAGCATTCTCTTCTCGTTTCTGACGATAATGTCGGGAGCATTTAATTCCAATAATCTCTTAAGTCTGTTATTTCTGTTGATAACACGGCGGTAAAGGTCATTAAGGTCACTGGATGCAAAACGTCCGCCGTCAAGCTGTACCATAGGACGAATTTCAGGCGGGATAACAGGAAGCACGTCTAAAATCATCCAGGAAAGCTCGTTTCCGCTTGTGATAAAGGACTCAATAGCATCAAGTCTTTTAACTATTCTGCCTCTTTTTTGACCGGAAGCAGTTTCAAGCTCTTCAAGAAGCTGGTCACGAAGCTCTTCCTTGTTAATCTTCAACAGAAGCTTCTTAATTGCAGAAGCGCCCATTTCAGCTTCAAAGCCGTCGCCGTATTTTTCTCTTAAATCTCTGTACTCGGATTCTGTAAGAGTATCTTTTTCACGGATACCTCTTACATCACCGGGATCGATTACTATATAAAGTGCGAAATAAAGCACCTTTTCAAGTATTCTGGGGGATAAATCCAATACAAGACCGAGTCTTGAAGGAGTTCCCTTAAAGTACCATATATGAGAAACGGGGGTTGCGAGCTCTATATGTCCCATTCTCTCACGTCTTACTTTGGATCTTGTAACCTCAACTCCGCAGCGTTCACAGATTTTGCCCTTATAACGAAGTCTTTTATATTTACCGCAATGACATTCCCAGTCCTTTGTCGGTCCGAAAATTCTTTCGCAGAAAAGACCGTCTCTTTCAGGCTTTAAGGTTCTGTAGTTTATAGTTTCAGGCTTTTTTACCTCGCCCGACGACCAACGTCTGATAGTCTCCGGAGATGCAAGTCCTATTTTAATGGCTTCAAAAGTATTGAATTCCATACTGATTCTCCTTTAATAATTTTTCGGTGACAAAAATTATTCGTCGCCTGCAAAGTCGTCCTCAACGTCAAAAACATCTTCAAAATACTCGTCTTCCGAGTCTTCATCGCTGTCTGAGCCGATAATTTCGTTGACTAATAAATCGCTCTCGTCAAAGCTTTCAGCATCTGCCACGGTGTATCCCTCAAAGGAGCCGTCTTCAGCAACGCCTTTTGTAAGCTCATCTCTGAACTCGGGGATATAGTCATCACTATCGTCATCAAAGTTAGTGGAAATATCTATTTCGTCACCCTGCTTGTCAATAGCTTTTACATCAAGACCGAGGGACTGCAATTCTTTAATAAGAACTTTAAAGGATTCGGGAATACCGGGCTCGGGAACGTTCTTACCCTTTACAATAGCCTCGTAGGTTTTAACACGGCCTATTACGTCGTCAGACTTAACGGTAAGAATTTCCTGAAGAGTATATGCTGCACCGTATGCCTCAAGCGCCCATACCTCCATCTCTCCGAAACGCTGTCCGCCGAATTGAGCTTTACCGCCCAAGGGCTGCTGTGTAACAAGAGAATAAGGTCCTGTTGAACGTGCGTGAATTTTATCATCAACCAAGTGGTGAAGCTTGAGATAATGCATATAACCTACTGTTACCTCTCCGTCAAAACGTTCACCTGTTCTTCCATCGTAAAGAACTGTTTTTCCGTGAGGCTCAAGGCCTGCATACTCAAAGGCTTTTGCTATATCTTCCTCGTGAGCGCCGTCAAATACGGGAGTCATTATCTTCCAGCCTAAAAGCTTGGAGATATATCCCAAGTGAACCTCAAGCACCTGTCCGATATTCATACGGGAAGGAACGCCCAAGGGGTTGAGCACGATGTCCAAAGGAGTACCGTCGGGAAGGAAGGGCATATCTTCCTGAGGAAGAATTCTGGAAACGACACCCTTGTTTCCGTGACGTCCTGCCATTTTATCGCCTACGCTGATTTTTCTCTTCTGAGCTATATAAACTCTGATTACTTTATTAACTCCGGGGGGAAGCTCGCTGGAATTTGCACGTGTAAACTCTTTAACGTCAACAACAGTTCCGCTTTCGCCGTGAAGCACCTTAAGAGAAGTATCTCTTACCTCACGTGCCTTCTCTCCAAATATTGCACGCAAAAGCTTTTCTTCGGCTGTAAGCTCTGTTTCTCCCTTAGGAGTTACCTTACCTACTAAGATATCGCCTGCACGAACCTCGGCACCTATTCTGATGATACCGTTTTCGTCCAAGTCCTTGAGAGCATCTTCGCTTACGTTGGGGATTTCACGGGTGATTTCCTCCGGTCCGAGCTTTGTCTCTCTTGCATCTATTTCGTACTCTTCAATATGAATTGAAGTAAACACGTCGTTTTTAACAAGGTTTTCATTGAGAAGTACGGCGTCCTCGTAGTTATAACCTTCCCAGGTCATAAATCCGATAAGCGCATTCTTACCAAGTGCAATTTCACCGTTATCTGTTGAAGGTCCGTCTGCAAGAACCTCGCCTTTTTTAACCTTCTGTCCGCCGACAACTATGGGGCGCTGATTGATACAGGTACCCTGATTGGAACGGGCAAATTTTGTAAGCTTTGTTGTTACCTTTTCGCCGTTGTCGTATTTAACGGTAATTTCATTTGCACTTACCTTTTCTACAACACCGTCATCCTTTGCAATAACGCAAACACCGGAGTCAACACCTGCTTTGTACTCCATACCTGTTCCTACGATAGGAGCCTGAGTTGTAAGAAGCGGTACTGCCTGACGCTGCATGTTAGAGCCCATAAGCGCTCTGTTAGCATCATCGTTTTCAAGGAAAGGAATCATTGAGGTTGCTATGGAAACAAGCATCTGAGGAGATACGTCCATATAATCAATATGCTCGGGCTCGATTTCAAGGAATTCGTCCCAACGGCGTGCTGCAACCTTCTGGTTTTTGAAATATCCGTCAACCAAAGGCTCATTAGCCTGTGCTACGATATACTTATCCTCTTCGTCGGCTGTCATATATACAACCTTATCAGTAACCTTTTTGTTTTCCTTGTCTACCCATCTGTAAGGAGCTTCGATAAAGCCTAAATCATTTATACGAGCATAGCTTGCCAGATAGGAAATAAGTCCGATGTTAGGACCTTCAGGAGTCTCGATAGGACACATACGTCCGTAGTGAGTATAGTGAACGTCACGCACCTCGAAGCCTGCACGGTCTCTTGTAAGACCTCCGGGGCCAAGGGCAGAAAGACGTCTCTTATGAGTAAGCTCTGCAAGAGGGTTTGTCTGGTCCATAAACTGAGAAAGAGGTGAAGAACCGAAAAACTCTTTCAAAGCCGCAGTTATGGGACGGGTATTTACAAGAGACTGGGGAACAACATCAATGTCCTGAATGTTCATTCTTTCCTTGATGCTTCTTTCCATTCTTGAAAAACCTATTCTGAACTGATTCTGAAGCAATTCTCCTACGCTTCTGATACGTCTGTTTCCCAAGTGGTCTATATCGTCAACAGAGCCAACTCTTATGGAGTTGCTGTTTTCAACATAGCTGTTTTTATTGTAGTAAAGACAGGTTAAATAGTTAACCGATGCCATAATATCGTCGGGAATGAGGTGAAGAGGAACAAGCTCGTCAATACGCTCTGTTACGATTTTCTTGATTTCTGCCTCGTCCTGAGTTTTATCAAGGATATCAAAAAGAACATCCTTGCGCACCATTTCCTTAAGAGGAGTTTCAATGGTTTCGCTATAGCCTGTTTCAGCGTTTATTTTAGTAATATAGTAGGTAGGCTCAAAGCTTACAAACTTTGACATATCCACCATATTATTGGAAAACAGCTTGATTTCCTCTACGCCGTTACCGCTTTCGTCGTTAACCTTAAGCCAAACCTCGTTTATGCCTCTGTCAACAACAGCCTGAGCCATAGCCTCAGTAATAATTTCACCTGTTGCCTCAAAAAGAACCTCGCCTGTAAGGGAGTCAACAACGGGACGTGAGAAAATACCGCCTCTTATTCTGTCCTTAAGGCATAGCTTCTTATTGTATTTATATCTGCCTACTTTGGTTAAGTCGTAAGCTTTTTTATTGAAAAACATAGAGTGAACTTGCTGTTCTGCACTGTCAATTGTGGGGGGCTCGCCGGGACGTAGCTTTTTATAAAGCTCTATAAGTGCAGATTCATAGTCCGTAGTAGCATCTTTTTCAATAGTGTTCTTAATTCTTACGTCGTTTCCGAACATCTCAAGAATTTCACTATTGGTGAAAGCTCCCATAACACGCAAAATAACTGTAAGGGGAAGCTTTCTGTTCTTATCTACACGAACATATAAAACATCAGAGCTGTCGCTCTCATATTCAACCCAAGGGCCTCTGTTAGGCATAACAGTACCCGCAAAAAGCTCTTTACCGCTTTTATCTCTTTCAACGGTAAAGTAGATACCGGGGCTTCTTATAAGCTGAGAAACGATAACACGCTCTGCACCGTTAATAATAAAGGTACCTGTGTCTGTCATTCTCGGAACTTCACCCACGAAAATATCCTGCTCTATTTCCTCACCTGTATCTTCCTTGCGAAGACCTACAGTCATACGCAAAGCGGTGGAGTAAGTAGCATCTCTTTCCTTACACTCTTCAATAGTGTATTTGGGCTCCTTGTCAAGTCTGAAGCTTTTATAGTCAAGCACAAGGTTTTTGGTATGGTCCGTAACACCGGAAGCATCCTTCAAAACCTCAGCCAAACCTTCCTCGATAAACCAATCATATGACTTCTTCTGAACCTCGATAAGATTGGGCATTTCGTGGCAGGCGGAATTTTTTGCAAAACTGACCCGGGCGTTTCTACCGAGCATTACCTCTTTTGCTCCTAAAAAATCCGGATTTGTGCGCAAAACTTTTTCCTCGCTTTTTGTCTGCATACACGCATTCACTCCATTTTTTTATTTTTACGTAAAGTCTGTACAAAATGGTTAACCAAGCCATTTTTACAACATTTTTTTGTATTACAATACACAAGATTGGCTATTGCTTTTTCTGGTTTTATATGGTATAATACTCTAAAAAAAGGGCAAATCTCCGCATTGTGATACATTATAACAATATATCACATTGTTTTTTCTTTGTCAATAGGTATTTTTTAAAAAAATGTTTTGAGGAAATAATAATGAAAAAAATTTTTAATGTTTTGACCTTTGTTCTTGTATTTTTAATTGTTTCAAGCTTTTCTACAGCTTTTGCTTTAGAGCTTGATTATGATGAGGGCTTTCCCGAAATTACATCGGAAAGCATTTTGGCTGTGGAAATAGGCACAAGCGAGGCTTCAATAGATGACGATACTGTATTGTACAATAGAAACGCAGACAAAAAAATGTATCCTGCTTCCCTTGTTAAAATAATGAGTGCAGTTATTGTTTTTGAAAGCATTTCCGTTGAAGAGATGGAAAGCACCAAAATAACTCTTACTCAATCTATTATAAATGAGGTTTTTTCGGCAGGCGCTTCAACAGCCTTGATTACGAAAAATGAAGAGATGGACGTAAATGACCTGCTTTATTGTCTTTTACTCCCCTCAGGCGCAGATGCTGCAAAAATGTTGGCTCGTCATTTTGGCGACGGCAGCGAAGCTGCCTTTGTTGAAAAAATGAACGCAAAGGCTTCTGAGCTTGGTTTAAAAAATACTAATTTTACAAACTCCACAGGTCTTCACGACGAAGACCAATACACCACAGCAAAGGATTTATACATACTTTCAAAATATGCGATGTTTGAAATGAACGGCTGTGAAAAATTCAGAGAAATAGTAAACACCTATTCTTATACTCTTAAAGCGACCAATAAACAAAAAGAAAGAAAGATATATAATACAAATAAACTTTTAAACAGTATCGAAAGCGTTTCGGGTATCAAAACAGGTACTACTACCCCTGCAGGACAATGTCTTGCCACCTATGCTCAAACCGATAATATGCGAATTATTCTTATAACCCTGAAAGCTGACAAAGGAAGTCCTGTTTCTGCTGAACAAAAGGATATTTATTCCTGGATTGAAAAGAGCTTTCAGCCTGTTGAAATTGACTCTCTCTCCTTTGAAGAGCTTACCGTAGATATTAAAAGAGGTCCTTCAGACAAAAAACAAACAACTTTGATAATAGGCTCTGACAAAAAATTCGTTTTGCCTAACGGTTATGAAAAAGAGCTTAAGCTTGTAACAGACGAAGAATTTAAGAGCGTTAAAGCACCCTTTGGAAAGAACGAATTGTTGGCAACAGCCAAAATTATGTATGGTAATCAGCAGTTAACACAGGTTGAGCTTTATTCCGACGAATTTGTAAACTTAGGTCTCAAATATTATTTCTTATATGCAGGAATGATTATTGTTCCCATTTTACTCTTAATTATTCTTATTGTTATAATTGTTAAGGTAGCCCGTTCCAGAAGTGCAAGGATAAAAAGACGCAGAAGATAAACGTAGAAAAAAGATGCACGGAAATTTCGTGCATCTTTTCTTTTTTGTCTCATACTTAAATTAGCAAACAGCAAAATGTATGTTATTTTCACTTGTATAAGATATTCTAAAACACTTTTTATCCTTCTCAAACATTTAACAGTAAACCTTACAAATTACGCTTATTTTTATTTACTTCAATTTCCAACATTGTAAATCTATCATTTCCATGAATTCCACCGGCAGTTCTATTTAATATGTATTTTTTATTAATTGAATCAATTAATACTTTCTCAGCATCATCAAGTTCCCATAACGTTTTTGTTTTAAGTATAAATATCCTTGTTGTATCTAAACATCCAAAGCTATCAATTGACAATACAGAGGTTTCTATTTTACCGAAAATCAATCTATCAAACTCTTTGTTTTTTCTCCAATGTTGTAAAATTCTTTGTTTCATATTTTTAGATTGTCCAATGTAAATTTGTTTATAGTTATCTAAAACCAAAACATATATACCCTCTATTTCATCTAATTCATTAATATCAAATATTTGTTCAAAGTTTTTTCTGCGCTTCAACAATGTCGATAATGCATTATTAAATTTATCATTATCTATTTTTTCGAAAAAAGAAATATTTAAATCGAAATTTTTAAGGCAATTTTGTTTGTGTTGTGTGCACCAACTATCAGAATACAAAGTGCAATCTTCATTTTCATAAACCTTGCTTCTTTCATTCGGATTGTTTTTATAATACTCTATAAAAAAAGGAGAAACTGTCAAATGCACTTTTTTATCTATTTTGGCGTAAGTCTCCCTATTTAGTTTTATGTTTGAATTCGTATCAAACCATATCCCAAAGTGTTTTATTTTAGTAAGATCGTTTTTATACTTGACATCTCTGTTTGTTGCAATTTTTTGCTGTCTATCCTTTTGTTTTTTCTTATGTTCTTCTTCGTCGACATATTGCAGATGCCAACTTTTCAACCTTAATTCGTATAATATTTTATTTCGAAAAATTTTCAACTTTTTAGCTTCTAATTTGGTGCGTTTTGTTGTTTTATTCAATATTTTTATTATATATAACGGAAACTTTACTTCCTCAATATCAAGTGGATATTTTGTTTCTTTGTTATGTTTATTATAAAGAAACTGAATTTCTCTTTCTATCGAAGATAGTTTTGACATAAAATCACCCCTAATTCTATTATATAAAAAATCAGAGTGTTTTTCAAGTTTCATTCTGACCTTCTTACAATGCAAAAAACTGGCCAAGTATCCTTACGGGTACTTGGCCTAAAAACTTTTCGTTTTTTACATTTCCTTTTTATTGCTCGTAATTGAATTTTCCCCCGCCGCAAAACTCCGTTATCAGCGATGTATCGGGTAAATCATTTTTATCGTAGGAAGCAAACTGAGAAAGTATATTTTTAAGATATAGCGCTCTTTCATACCAAATATCATTTTCGCCAATCTCACTGAAAATCTTTATCAGCTCATCTTTGAACATACCCACTTCATAGGGGAAGGTAGTATCAATTCTTACATCTGTTTTGCTTGAATAAGGAGTAACGTATAAAAGCTCATCCTTAATAACCTTTGTCCAAAGCTCACAGGTATTTACAAAGCTACTGTTACGGTAGAAATAATCTCTCAGCGTTCGACGGCAGAATCGTACATCTCTCTTAGGAAGAATTATGCTTCCGTCATTTTCAAAGCCTGAGTGAGCGCTTATATAAAGCTTTATAAATTCACTGTTGGGAAGCTGTTCTCTTAAGCTTTCGTTGTGAGCGTGTATTCCCTCGATTATTGCTATTGAATTTCCAAGCTCCATTTCGGTAGCATCGTCTATACGGCGTCCCTCATTAAAATCAAAGTAGGGAAGCTTCGTCTTTTTACCTGATGCCAATTCATAAAGCTTTTGATTTATAAGCGGAATTTCAAGAGCCTCTAATTTTTCAAATTCATATTTTCCCATAGGGTCTTTGGGCATTTCTGTTTTATTTTTAAAGAAATTATCAAGAGAAATAAGAACGCAGGAATGTCCCAAAGCGGCAAAGTCATCCTTAAGCTTTAAAGCTGTTGTTGTTTTTCCGCTGCCGGAAGGGCCTGTCAATAAAATAATTTTTTTCTTTTCTTCTATTGTTTTAACAGCAAAGCTTTTTAAAGTGCTGTCATATTTCTTTTCATATTCCGCAATAAATTCTTTTGGATTTTTTGCGTTTTCATTTACCGTTTTAAGATTATACATATTTTTCAATTCAGGTTCCCCCTTGCCAAATATTCATATGGATATTTTGGATTGAAAATTCTTGTTATCTGATTTGTGCTTTGGTCTATGATTTTAGTTACTGCACCTGCCCCTACACCTATAACAGTATGCACATCATCCATCATATAAATATTATATAGACATTCTTTTCCTTTTTTGGAATAGCCCGTATTTTCAAGGTTTGCCAGAGTGTTTTTCTGCCTGTACATATAGTATGGCTCATAGCCTGCCTTTTCTAAAAGCTTCTCCGCCTTATCAAGCATCAGCGAGGTATCATTCCAACGGGCAATAAGTCCGCTTGTGTCAGTAGCCATATAAGAAGCTTTTTTAACACAAAGCGTATGTATAGTTATATTCGCAGGCTCAAGAGCGCAGATTTGCGACACCGAGCTTTCAAAGCTTTCGGGATTGTCCTTTTCAAGACCTGCAATAAGGTCAACGTTTATATTGTCAAAGCCTTTTTCAACGGCAAGCTTATAAGCTTCAAAAAAGTCATTTGCCGTATGAGGTCTTCCTATTGCTTTTAAAACCTCGTCATTTAAGCTTTGAGTATTTATACAAAGACGGTCTATATTGTGCTTTTTAATAACGTCAAGCTTTTCGGCAGTAAAGGTATCGGGACGGCCTGCCTCCAAAGTAAATTCAAGACAATGGCTTAAATCAATATTATTTTCGACACTGCAAAATATTTTATCCAGCATTTCAGCATTTAAAACTGTAGGAGTGCCGCCGCCAATATATATTGATTTTATTTTCAAGCCCTCTTCTTTTATCTGCTTGCCGTTTAAAGCAATTTCCTCACAAAGCATATCAACATATTCGGGCAACAGTTTAAGAGCGTTTTCAACAGCGTGAGTAACAAAGGAGCAGTATCTGCATCTTGAGGGACAAAAAGGAATTGATATAAAAAGACTTGCGCTTTTTTCGTCAGATGTCTTTTTTATTATCTGTCCCTTGTTAGCAACCTTAACGCAAAGCCTTGCTTTATTGGGCATTATAAAAAAGTTTTTTTGCAAGCTTTTTTCAGCCTTTTCAAAGCTTTCTCCCTTTTCCAAAAGCTCAAGGGCAAAATTCGCAGGACGTATACCCGTTAAAACTCCCCAGGGCGGGACTATGTCGGTACATTTAATTGCCGCATGATAAAAGCTTATTTTCAAAGCATCTCTCAAGGAAAGAGTTTCCAAATCCTTTGAAGCAACTGTCTTCTGAGCTTTTTTATCTTTGTTTTTTATAATAGTTTTACATATATATTTGTCATTTTTAATTTCAACCGCACTAAGCACCTTTACCTGTGCCTTTTTCCTTAAATCATCGGTAATAATAACCTTGTCATAAGGAAAAAACGTCATACACATACTTTGGATATCGTAGTTGCGGTCGTGGCCTTTTATTTTTAAAAGCATTTAAAATTTCCTTTATCAGTTATGTCCTTTATCTTAGATAAGGATTATTTTCCTTTTCGTAAAAAAGAGTAGTGCTGTCAAGATGTCCCGGATAAACAATATAGTCCTTTTGTATCGGCTTTATAATGTTTTGAAGGGAGTTCATCATTTGTTCCATAGAGCCTCCGGGCAAATCAGTTCTTCCTACAGTTCCGCAAAATAAGGTATCTCCCGAAAACATCAGATTATCAATATATATGCACATAGAGCCGGGAGTATGTCCGGGAGTCAGCATAAATTTAAAGTTCATATCCCCTACAGTTAAAGTGTCGCCGTCTTTAACCGTAATATCTGCACTTATTTGCTTTTTTACAAGGGACATATTCCAGCAAATGAGATTAAGCTCAACATCGTCTAAGAAAGGACGGTCAACCTCAGAAATGACAATTTTTGCGCCTGTTTTTTCAGCTATTCCCTTTGCAGCTGCAAAATGGTCATAATGACCGTGTGTGAGAAAAATATACTGTATATCTATTCCCTGTATATGCTCCTGTATTTTCCACTCTTCAAAGCCCGGGTCTATAACAACGCCCACGTTATTTTTTGAAACAACGTAGCAATTTGTGTGAAGAGGGCCTACCGATATTGCAGTAACTGTCATAGTATTACCTTTCTCAATTACATATTTCCTCTGCTTACAGAGGTTACACCTTTAATTTTTGAAATTCTCGAAATAACGCTTTGAAGATGGTCAAGACTTTTCACCTCAAAGGTAAAGGTTACAACGCAAGAGCCGTCATTACATTCTCTTGCATTAAGTCCGTGTATCATAACACGCATAGCGGCAAGCTGTGCAGTTATATCTGCCGCAAGTCCCAATCTGTTGGCGGCGTTTATTATAACTGTAGCCATAAAGGACTCGTCGTTATTTATCGAGGTGTCCCAACGAACCTTAATAAGTCTTTCTTTTTCGGAAATGTTCTGAATGTTTTTACAGTCGCTTTTATGAACGGAAACGCCAAAGCCTCTTGTAACAAATCCGATTATATCGTCCCCCGGCAACGGTGAACAGCACTGAGCAAGCTTTACAAGGCAGTTTGAAATTCCCTCTACAAAAATACCGCTTGTATGGGTTTCTTTAGCTTTATCGTCAAGCTCAATAGAGTCAAGACCCTGCTCCTCCTGTTGCTTTACAATACGTTGATATTCGTCTTTAATTTTAGGGATAATCTTTGTAAGAGAAATTCCGCCGTAGCTTATAGCCGCATAAAAATCGTCAATAGAGGTAAAGGAATTTTTCTTGATAATGGGAGAAACAAGCTCTTCAAGCTGTTCATCTGTAAGAACGATATTGTTTCTCTTAAGTTCTTTTTCAAAAGCTTCTCTTCCCTCTTCAACGTTTTCTTCACGCTTTTCTTTTTTGAACCATTGACGTATTTTATTTCTCGCAGAGCTTGTTTTGGCAATTTTCAGCCATTCTCTGTTAGGCGTTGCGTTGGAGGCGGTCAGTATCTGCACAATTTCGCCGTTTTTGGGAATGTAGGAAAGCTCAACTATTTTTCCGTTGACCTTTGCGCCCTGCATTCTGTTTCCTATAGCGCTGTGAATTGAATAAGCAAAGTCAATAACCGTAGAGCCTGCAGGCAAATTGATTACATCGCCCTGAGGTGTAAAAAGGAAAACCTCGTCGGCAAACATATCAATTTTAAGCGCACGCATAAAGTCCTCAGGCTCACTTGTATCGCTTTGAATTTCCAAAAGCTGACGTATCCACATAAGCTTTTCATCACTGCTGTCCCTGTTGAAAATTCCTCTTTTGTATTTCCAATGGGCTGCGATACCGTATTCAGCGGTTTTATGCATTTCCCAGGTACGTATCTGAACCTCAAAGGGAACGCCGCCCTTACCTATAACGGTAGTGTGCAGAGATTGATACATATTGGGCTTGGGTGTACCTATATAATCCTTAAATCTGCCCGGAACGGGAGTAAACATATCGTGAATAATTCCCAAAGCCGCATAGCATTCGGTAACGCTATCCACAATAATTCGAACAGCATAAATATCGTAAATTTCCTCAAATTCTTTATTGTTATTAAACATTTTACGGTAAATGCTGTAAATTTGCTTAATACGTCTTTCCAGCTTATATTGCAAATTTGCTTCGGAAAGTCTTTTTTCTATCTGTTTTGAAAGCTTTTCAAGATTGTCATCAGCTCTTGAAATGAGAGCATTGAGCTTTTCCTCTATCAAGTTATACCCGATAGGGTCAAGATATCGCATACAGGTATCTTCAAGCTCGCTCTTTATAACCTGAATTCCCAATCTGTGAGCCAACGGAGCATATACCTCCATTGTTTCAAGAGATTTCGCAAGCTGTTTTTTAGGTGAAACGCTTGAAAGAGTACGCACGTTATGAAGTCTGTCTGCAAGCTTTATGAGAATTACTCTGATATCCTTTGCCATAGCAAAAAACATCTTACGCAGATTTTCAACCTGTTGCTCTTCTTTCGAAGAAAAAGGAATTTTACCTAATTTGGTAACTCCGTCAACAAGCTCTGCAACCTCTGTACCGAACTCTTTTTTTATAAACTGATAATCGTAGCTTGTATCTTCAATTGTGTCGTGCAAAAGAGCCGCAATAATTGTATTTGTATCAGGCTCAAATTGGCTGAGTATCTCAGCCACCGCCAAAGGATGAATAATGTATGGCTCTCCCGACTCACGCTTTTGCTCCTTGTGGGCAGTTGCCGCAACATTATATGCGTGGGTAATTTTTTCAATATCATAATTGTTTTTGCTTTTTTTAAGCTTTTCGATAACGGGTGCTAATAATTCCATACATTCACTTCCTTTTTTAAAAAATAAATTTATTGATGAGCACGCACAGCCTTTACTAACATCTGAGGTGTTTTTGCGCCTTTAAATTCGTTTATGTCAAAACGGCACATAATATCTATTTTATCTCCTGCTTTAAAGGAAAATTCCGAAAATTTCTGATTAAAGAAAATAGCAGGAATATTACCGTTTTCAGAGAAAGCCGAAAATTTTGTATGTTTTCCCTCAGACACAGCTGATGTATAAGTAATTTCAACATTGTCAAGATAAAAAACAGGGTCGGGATTTGCCACCCCGTAGGGCTCAAAACGCTTAAGGGTATTTATAGTTTCAATATTTATATCTTTCAAATCGGCACGGCATTCAGCACATATAACAGGATTTAAAAGGCTTTTATCTATATTTTCAGAAGCATATCGGTTGATTTTCTCTTTAAATTCGGGTATTTTATCAACACAAATACTCATTCCTGCCGCAAGCTCGTGTCCTCCGAATTTAATAAGACAGTCCTTACAGCTTTCCAATGCCTCATAAAGATTAAAGCCCTTTATACTTCTTCCCGAGCCCTTTCCTATTCCGTCCTGAGTTGAAATAAGAATTGTAGGGACGTTGAAACGGTCTGCTATTTTAGAAGCCGCAATTCCTATTATTCCCTGATGCCAGTTTTCCCCGTGCAAAATACATACCAAATCTTTGTCGGGGTCATATGTGCTTTTAAACTGCTCAATAGCCTGAGTATATATTACATTTTCCGTTTCCTGACGGGCAGTATTTTCACGGCAAAGATGCTGAGCAATTTCAAGAGAAGAATCAGGCGTATCTGCAAGGAAAAGTTCAAGAGCCTTTTGAGCAGAGCCCATTCTTCCTGCCGCATTTATTCTGGGGGACAAAACAAAGCTTATGGTAGATGTATTTACTTTTTTTGACTTTTCAATTCCCGCAGCATATAAAAGAGCTCTTATTCCTAAAATTCCGTTACGTTTATTAAGCTTTGAAACTCCGATTGAAGTGATAATACGGTTTTCATCAACAAGAGGCATAACGTCTGCCACAGTGCCCAAAGCAATTATATCTCCGTAATTGTTTAAAATTGCAGTTGTATTGTCCTCACCCTCTAAAGCGCATACAAGCTTAAAGGCAACACCTACTCCTGCAAGTCCCGAAAAAGGATAGCCTTCATCTACCTTAGGATTGATAACAGCTTCACATACAGGCACCTGTGTTTTACATTCGTGATGGTCTGTAACAATAACCTGCATGCCGATTTCATAAGCATAAGCTATTTCTTCACAGGCGGTAATTCCCGAGTCAACAGTTATTATAAGGTCCACTCCGTCATTTTTAAGCTTATCCAAAGCAGACTTATTTATTCCGTAGCCCTCATCGCTTCGGTCCGGAATATAAAAGCTGACCTCTACGCCCTTAGACGACAAATAAAGATATAAAAGAGCAACACTTGTTACTCCGTCAACGTCGTAGTCCCCGTAAATAGCTATTTTTTCATTTTTGAATATTGCAGCTTTAATTATTGCAACCGCTTTTTCCATATCCTTAAAAAGAAAAGGGCTGTGCATATTCTCCGCTTTAATATTCAAAAAGTTTTTTATCTTTTCCAAGTCTGTAAGTCCGTTATTTATAAGCACTCTGACAGCAATTTCAGGAAGTCCCGAAAGCTTTACTATTTCATTAACCTTTTGCTCAGATTGTTCTTTTATTTCCCAAAAAGGCAAGCTACTACTTCCTTTCAATTATATATTGTTAAGACTGTCAATAACAGCTTGAGAAACTCCTGCTTTTTCAAGAGGCAGAAGATAATCTTCGTTAAAATCAGGTACAAAAAATTTATAAACTGTTAGTTTTCCTTTAATTTGATAGCGCTCAACACAGGCAGGAATAATATAGGTTTCTCCCGCCTTTATGCTGTGAGAATTTCCATCTGCTTTAATTTCACCCTCACCCTCGGAGCAAAAAAGAATATGGAAGCTTTTTTTGTTTGTATAATCATTATATTCTTCAGCTATCTCTTGCTTGACTGCACCGAAATATTTACAGCAAGGATAATAACTGATTTTAGTCGAAGCTGACATTATACAAGCAATCTGAGCCTTTGGAGAATATTTTTCAAGAGTTGAAGCCTCCAGAGCCTTGTCTATATGAAGCTCTCTTGGCTTATTGTCCTTACCTACACGTCCCCAATCGTATACTCTGTAGGTGGTGTCGGAATTTTGCTGTATCTCTGCAATAACAAGACCTGCTCCTATTGCGTGAACAGTTCCTGCCGCAATATAAAAAACGTCCCCCGCCTTTGCAGGAACAAAATTCAAAACCTCTTTCAAGGTGTTGTCGGAAATTCTTTTTTTGTATTCCTCTTTGGTGATATCACGGTTAAAGCCCATATAAAGACCGGCATTTTCTTTTGCGCACAGAACTATCCACATCTCAGTTTTGCCCTTGTCATTGTCAAGCTTTGCAAGCTCATCGTCAGGATGCACCTGAACAGATAAAAAGTCGCAGGCATCTATAAGCTTCAAAAGCAAAGGAAAGCCCTCCTGCACATCACAAAGACTGCCTAAAAAGTCCTCTTTATATTCTTTTGCAAGCTGTACGAGATTTTCTCCCGAAAGCGCTCCCGCTTCAACAGTTGAGCAACCGTTTCTGTGAGCAGATGCTTCCCAGCTTTCAGCAGTTTTTTCAAAGGGTAATTTGCGCTCATATAAAGAGGCTAAGCTTTGCCCGCCCCATAAAATTTCTTTGTAAATCGGTTTCATTTTCAAAGGATAAAGCTTTGTCATTATGTTCATTCCTTCAGCACTAACTATTTATCCTTTTATTTTATAATTTTTACGCCTTTATGTCAAGAAAAATCTATATATTAAGCGCTTTTCAAAATCATTTTACAGTTATTGGATATCTATAATGCTCAACCCCTGTTTTTTGGCATACTCATAAGTTTGTGCCGCCCCTCCCCAACCGTGCTTTACATAACAAACAGCATATTGAGAATTGTCAACCAAAAAACGATTTCTTTTGGGTATTGCTGCCTTAAAATGATATTTTTCAAAGCCCATCGGATATACTATTTCATCAAAAATTTCTTTATTGCGTATGTTAAAAGTCAAATACGGAATTACAAGAATGTTTTTGATACGAGGATACTTTTTCTTTAACTCATAGACAGTCCTTGCACAAAACCAATCAAAATCACCCATACCACCCGACAAAAAGGTTTCCACACCTTTTTGTATCAATTCTTCAACTGAGGTACAAACACTTTCTTTTTCAATTCCAAAACATTCACTATGTCCAATAAATGTTGCTGTTTTCTCCATTTTTTCATCTCCAACAGGCTATATATAGCCTAAAAGTAGTATGCGTAGCCTATAAAAACTAAAAAAACAGACTACACTATATATATAATTTTTGTATATAGAGGTAGTCAATATGCCGGACGAACGTTCTCCGCTCTGCAAAGCTGTTAAAAACAGAATATTACAGCTATGTGCTGAAAATGATTTAACAATAAATGCTTTGGCAACTATATCAGGCTTACCGCCGTCTTCAATAAAAAATATTTTTTACGGCAAAAGTAAAAATCCTAAAATCGCAACTATAAAAATTATATGTGACGGTTTGAATATGTCCCTTAAGGACTTTTTTGATTCCGATGAATTTGACAGACTCGAGCAAGAAATCCGGTAGTAACGGCAGGTGTAACAAATACACCTGCCTTTGTTTTTATTTATTTATAAGCGAGCCGCAGGTGATACTGCACCAGCCGCCTTTTTCGGCTATTTCAATTACAGAAAAGCCGCATTTTTCCATTTTATCAATAACGTCCTGTTTTCTTGTATCTATAATGCCCGATGTTACAAAAACCGTATTTTCCTTTGCAAATAAGGGAACAATATCACAAAGAGGGATTATAACATCTGCCACAATATTTGCGCTTATTATATCGTATTTTCTTTGGGCAACTCTCTCTTTTAACAGGGTATCTCCCAGTATATCACCTTTGTCGCTTTCAATCTTCGGGGGGTATATATCATTAAGCGCCGCATTTTCAAGACATACCTTAGCGGCATTTTCGTCTATATCAAGGCAATATGCGTATTGTGCGCCAAGCAAAAGTCCAGCAATAGCAAGTATTCCGCTACCGCAGCCCAAATCAAGCATTAAATCGTCTTTTTTTATATACTTTTCAATAGAGCAAAGGGCAAGCTGTGTTGAATGATGAAGTCCTGTTCCGAAGGTCATTCCCGGGTCAAGCTTAACAACTGTTTTACTCTTGTCCGCATATTCCTCCCATATAGGACAAACAAGCAAATTTTCACCTATTTGCACAGGCTTATAGTATTGCTTCCAGTTATTCGCCCAATCCTCTTCCTTCATTGTAATACAGGAAATAGAATACAACGAAGCGTCATTACAGCACTCTTTTATTTGTTCAAGGGTGCTTTGTCCGTCATTGTTTTTTTGCAAATATACCTTTACGCACGCCTTGCCTTTTTTTGAATTTATAAGCTCTTCGTCAACATAATCCCAATATTTTTTATTTTGCTCAAGGAAATTAAAAAAGTCTTCCTCTGTTTCAATCTCCAAGCCTGCCACGCCTATTGCGTGAAGCTTATCTGTAAGAATATCTATATTGTCGGGATTTGTGTCAATACTTACACATAGCCATTCCATATTTTTTCATCCTTTCAAATCCTTTATAACCTCGCCCGCTATAATAAGCCCTGCCACAGAAGGCACAAAGGAAATACTGCCTGTTATTCTTTTTTCGCTGTTGTTCAAAGGAATAATTGCAGGCTCCTTTGAATATAGTACCTTAACGTCCTTTATTCCTCTTATTCTAAGCTCTCTTCTCATAACTCTTGCAAGAGGACATACAGTAGTTTTAGAGATATCTGCAATTTCAAAGGCTGTGGGGTCAAGCTTATTTCCTGCGCCCATACAGGAAATTACTTTAACTCCTGCTTTCTTTGCATATTCAATAAGCAAAAGCTTTGAGGTTACTGTATCTATAGCATCTACCACATAGTCAAATTCAGAAAAATTCACCTGTGAAATATTGAGCGCATCAATAAACATATCGTATCCGTATACAACTGTCTGCGGATTTATTTTTTTAATTCTTTCTATTGCCGCCTCTGTTTTTTTCTGCCCTATATTTTCACTTGTGGCAATAAGCTGACGGTTGATATTGCTGACAGAAACAACGTCTCCGTCAAAAAGGCTGAGAGTTCCTACTCCACCTCTTGTCAGCGCTTCCACCGTATATGAACCGACTCCCCCGATGCCAAACACTGCAACGTGGGAGTCCTTAAGCTTATTCAAGGCATCACTGCCTATTAAAAGTTCAGTTCTCGAAAACATATTTTTCCCTTTTCATATAGAGGTATCGTCCGAAATTTTCTTTTTAAGCTCGTCTATTATCTGAGTAACGCTGCGCTTATATTGAATATGCTCAAGCACTGCGCTGAAATATTTCTGACGGCGCTGATAAATTTCGTCATTTTTCTCTTCTAACTGCTTCTCGTAATTGCGACGGATTTCAGCAATAGCTTCCTCATATTGATTTACAGCTGTTTCCTTTTCACGTCTTAAATCCTCTATCTCTTTTAAAAGCTCGCAGTAAAGCTCTGAATTTTTAACAGAAAAATCTATTTTTTCCAATTCTGCATCAGCTTTTATTTCCTGTACTTCTACAACCTGAGGGGTAACTTTTCTTTCTTCCAGCTGAGTTTTAAGCTCTTCATTTTCTTCTTTTAAGCTGTCAAGCTGTAAGGTAAGCTCTTTCATTTCTTTTTCAAGACGGCTTATATCCATTCCGCTTTTTTCGTTAGCTTTTTTCTGCTCTTCATTAAGCTCGTTTAAAAAATCGAGTACTTCCTTTTTGGAATAGCCAAACATAGAGCTTTTAAAAATTTTTCCCTCTGCCAAGCTTAACACTCCCTCAACCTTAATTTATATATAAATCAACATTTTAGATTATATCAAAATACCTCTTTTTTGTCAATACATCTGTGTTTTTGACGTTTGTTGCCGTCAAATATTTCGGCATTGTTAAATTTTCTTAAAGAGGTCGGTGTTTTGTTGACACAGGTGCAAAAATACATTATAATTATTTAAACACAAATTGTTTTCAAGGAGGTTTTTATGAAAAACAATCAGCTTTTAAAAGATAAAATTGCCCGCCTCAGCGAGCTTTCAAAAAGCTCCTGTGTTATTGATCCTGCTCTTTATCCTAAGTACGATGTTAAAAGAGGACTTCGTGATATAAGCGGTAAGGGTGTGCTTGCAGGTCTTACAGAAATTGCAGAGGTGCGTTCACATATTATTATAGATGAGGACCTTGTTCCCTGTGAGGGTAAGCTTTTTTACAGAGGTATTGATATTGAGGATATAGTCGGCGGATTTTTAAAGGAAAACCGTTTCGGCTTTGAAGAAACCTGTTATCTGCTTTTGTTCGGAGAGCTTCCCAATTCTTCAGAGCTTAATGAATTCAATGAAATTATTTCGGGGATGCGCTCTATTCCCGACAGCTTTGTGCGGGATATTATAATGAAAGCGCCCAGTAAGGACGTTATGAATTCCCTTGCCCGCAGCGTGCTTACCCTTTACTCCTACGACGAAAATCCCGACAATATTTCTGTCGAAAACGTACTCAGACAGTGTATTCATCTTATAGCCGCATTTCCTTTGCTTGCTGTTTACAGCTATCAGGCTTTTTCCCATTATCACGGAAACCAAAGCCTTGTTATTCACAGTCCAAAGCCTGAGCTTAGCACCGCTGAAAATATACTGCATCTTTTGCGTCCCGACAGCTCATATACAGAGCTTGAAGCAAAAATTCTTGATATCGCTCTTGTGCTTCACGCTGAGCACGGCGGCGGTAATAACTCTACCTTTACAACTCACGTTGTAACCTCGTCGGGTACAGATACCTATTCAGCAGTTGCCGCATCCTTAGGCTCCTTAAAGGGACCACGTCACGGCGGCGCAAATATCAAGGTTGTGCAAATGTTTGAAAATATTAAAGAGAATATTAAAAATTGGCAAAGCGAAGAGGAAATATCCGATTATTTACTCAAGCTTTTACGTAAGCAAGCCTTTGACAATTCGGGCCTTATCTACGGTATCGGTCACGCTGTATATTCTCTTTCAGACCCAAGAGCCAAAATTTTCAAAGCTTATGTTGAAAAGCTTGCTGAGGAAAAAGGTCTTTCAGAAGAATATCAGCTTTACAGTAAAATTGAACGTCTTGCTCCCGAGGTTATTGCTCAGGAAAGAAAAATGTATAAGGGCGTAAGCGCAAACGTTGATTTTTATTCCGGCTTTGTTTACAAAATGTTGGGAATACCCTCTGAAATGTTCACTCCTCTTTTTGCAATTTCAAGAATTGCCGGTTGGAGCGCTCACAGAATAGAGGAAATCGTAAATAATGGAAAAATCATTCGTCCTGCATACAAAAACGTCAAGAAAAGCTGTGCATATGTACCATTGAGTGATAGATAATATTAAACGAGGTACCTTCATTTAAGAAGGCACCTCTTTTTTTAAGCCAAATTTTGCTTATTCTTATTTTTCAATCTCAGCTTATCTGAAATAAGGGCAATAAATTCCGAGTTGGTAGGCTTTCCTCTTGTGTTTGATACTGTGTAGCCGAAAAAGCCGTGTAAGATATCTATGTCTCCTCTTTCCCACGCTACCTCTATTGCGTGTCTTATAGCTCTTTCCACTCTTGAAGAGGTGGTGGAAAATTTCTTTGCTACGGTGGGATATAATATTTTTGTTACCGCATTGACCGCTTCGCTGTCTACTGTAGCTATCATTATTGAAGCTCTTAAATACTGATATCCTTTTATGTGTGCAGGTACTCCCAATTCAAGCA
>SVMS01000021.1 GCA_015067255.1 Oscillospiraceae bacterium | reverse complement strand
ATCATCTACATAGGTTTTAAGTAGTTGAAGTGTACTTCCGTCGCTTAAATCATATTTTGCCGCATCTAAAATATTAGTATCAATCGTAACCGCTAATGGATATTTGAACATATTTCTTCTTCCTTTACTGAAATAACTTTTATTATAAATCATTATATCACATATTTATCAATATTTCTACATAAGCAAAAAAACGCCACCTTAGAGGTAAATCTAAGATGGCGGTTTCTGTTCGTATCAGAGCATCACCTTGACGGCAAAGCCGCCGCTAAAGAAGTAGGTGTTCGTCCAATACACGTTTGGTGGAGGCGAGGGGAATTGAACCCCTGTCCGAAAACCTATTCACAAGACTTTCTACGGGTGTAGTCATTATTTTACATTCCCTTAAAATAACGTCTAATGACAGACTTTATTTTTTGGTAGCTTCATAATTCATAGCGCAAGGGCAAAGCTTTCCAAGGCTACGTTCACCGCTAAGTGACGCCGATTACAAAGTCGCGGTACTCTCTGCATCGACGGCCGCCATTAGTTAGGCAGCTACTAATCTATTATTATTAGCGTTTAAATTTAAAGTTTGCGATTTTTAAGCTTTTCGCAAAGCTACCCGCTTATCCGGCTTCAAAGTCCCCGTCGAAACCTTTACGCCCCCATATAAAAAGGTGTAGAAATATATTAGCATATTTGATTGAAAAAGTCAATCAAATCAAGCGCTGTTTGGTTTTGTAAATATAGGTATTTTTTCGACATATTGATATTGCTTTTTCACAAAATTGATGTTAAAATAAAATTATCACCTTAAGGAAAGGAAAAAAGGAAATGAAAAAGATAAAAAGAACTAAGCTTTCTATTGCGTCAGAAATAGCTTTATACCTTGTTTCAATTATGTCTTTTATAAGCGTTTTTCTTATTTTTAATAATAACGGAAATATTTTGAGAATGCCTACAGGCCTTATAATTTCCGACCTTGCCTCTATTATCGGCTACGATATGTGGCAGGACGGTATGCTTCCAAGCGTTGCTTGGTATTGGATAATTATTTCTTTAATCGGTCTTTCACCTGCTGTTATTATTGCTCTTTTAGGTGTTATGGTAAGAAGAAATAAATCTCAGGCTCTTATTATAAGCATTGTTTTGCTTATTGCTGATATGCTCGTTTTACTTTGCTTTACTAAGACTATTGCTTTTTTAATTATCAATTTTTTATGGCGTGCAATCATTCTTGCTGTTCTTATTGCAACGGCAAAAAATAAACAAAAAGTATAATATTGTGTTTTTATACAATAAGTTTACTGCTTTCGAGAAATCGGAGGCAGTTTTTTATTAGAATATTTTTATTTCGGCTTCAAATAATATATATGAAAGGGAGAGAGAAAATGAACAGATTTGAGAAATTCAATAAAAAGAATACTCCGTCATCATACGAAACTCTTGCCATAGCCGACGTAAAAAAGAAAAACAAAAAGACAAATACTACTATTCCCACCGAGGACAATGTTATACAGGCAAGAGAATTTGTAAATTTGAATAAGAAATAGACAAATGGCTGTAAAAACGAAAGTTTTTTACAGCCATTCTGCTCTTTAGGGGATAGGAAAAAATGTACAGAATGGACAAACTGAGCGCCCACAACGCTTTTGCGTTGTGGGCGGTTACCCGAAGGCGTACAACGGTACGTCGAGAGGCGAAGTTTGTTCATAGCATAAAACATTTTTTTGCTAAAAGCTTTGTCTGATTGTTTTATAACCTTATTTTTCTCGTCCGTAAGCTCTCAGACCTTGTTTTATGCGTTCTGTGCTTTTTTTACAGCCACTTTTAATTTAATACATTGTCAGATGTCCTGTTTCTTCAAGGTTTTCAAAGCCTTGTTGTTTGAGGGCTTCAAAGGCTATTATTGCCACGGAGTTTGATAAATTAAGGCTTCTTGCGCCGTTTATCATAGGTATTCTTATACAGCTGTCCATATTTTCATACAAAAGCTTTTCGGGCAAGCCTTTTGTTTCCTTGCCGAAAACAAGATAGCAATCCTTCGGAAATTCAACCTGAGCATAGGTTTTCGAAGCCTTTGTGGAGCAAAAGAATTTCTTTTTGTCCTTTGTTTTGTCCATAAAATCTTCAAGACTGTCATAATAAGTAATATTTAAAAAATGCCAATAGTCAAGCCCTGCTCTTTTAAGCTTTTTATCATCAATTTCAAAGCCTAAGGGGCGCACAAGATGTAATGCCGCACCGGTGCAGGCACAGGTTCTGGCGATATTTCCCGTATTTTGCGGGATTTCGGGCTCAACAAGGACAATATTTATATTGTTCATTTAATTCCCTCTGTTTCAAAAGCAATATAATGCGCAAAAGGGGATGTAAAAAAGCACAGAACGCATAAAACAAGTAAATAAAAGGATTATATACTATCATCTCTTGAAAGAAAGAGCAAAAATTAATAGAAAAACATCTTTTTGTTAATTCTTTTAAGAAATATACGTTTTATGCTATCTGCCAATTTCGCCCTCGACGTACCTCTGTACGCCGTCGGGTAACCGCCGACAAGGCTTTGTCGGCGCGAAATTGACATATTCTGTACATTTTTCCTATCCCCTAAAAAGAGGCTGTAAAAAACTTTCGTTTTTTTACAGCCCCTTTTCTGTGACAATTATTTGCTAAGATTAGTTAGCTTGGGGAGCACCAACGGGGCAAACGCCTGCGCAAGCTCCGCAATCAACACAAAGGCTGTCGTCTATAACATACTTGCTGTCACCTGCAGAGATAGCAGATACAGGGCACTCAGCTTCGCAGTTTCCACAATTGATACATTCATCAGAGATTATATATGCCATTTCCAGTACACCTCCTAAATGGTTGTCATTTTATATGATAAGTACTTTAAAATTAAAGCACATAATCATTTTCCTTTATATGCGATTACAAGCCTTCTTCTCGGCTCTTCGCCTACAGAATATGTGGTTATGTTGGGATATTCCTGTAAAACAGAATGGATAATTCTTCTTTCATAAGCCTGCATAGGCTCAAGAGTGATATTACCCTTTTTCTTAAGCGCCATTGATGCCTTTTGCTTTGCAAGATGCTCCAAAGTATCCTTACGCTTTGCACGGTAGCCCTCAGCATCTAAGCTTACTCTTGTAAATGCTTCGCTTTTGTTCTTATTTGTATAAAGGCTTACGATATACTGAATTGAGTCAAGAGTTTCTCCGTGTCTTCCTATAACGCTTCCTGTTTTGTCGCCCTTTATTAAAACTGCAATAGCGCCGTCCTCTTTATAGGAAGCTTCAACACTACAGCCTTCTGTTTTCATTTTTAAAAGAAGCTCTTCAACAAAAGCCTTTACCTTTTCAAGCTTTTCCTTATCGCCGTCAAAAACAGGCTCTTCTGCTTTTTCTTCAACCTTCTTTTTGGGTTCTGCTACTGCTTTCTTTTCTTCTTTTTTCTCTTTAGGGGCAGGCGCTTCGTCAGCTGTTTCATAGGTTAATTTAACCTTGGCAGGAGTTGAGCCTATTCCTAAAAAGCCTTTGCTGGGAGTATCTATAACCTCAACCGAAACATCGTCTCTGTCCATATTGATTGCGGCAAGACCTGCTTCAACGGCTTCGTCTATAGTTCTTCCCGTACTGATATACTCATTTATCATCAGAGTTATTCTCCTTTTTTTCTTGTGGGTCGCTTACCTCGCACTCGATGCTCACTGTTTTATTTTCTTCTGACTGCTCACCGTTTTGCTGAGCAAACTTTTTAGCACGCTTATCCTTAATAGCTTGCTTTTGAGCACGCTTTTTCTCTTCTTCCTCTGCCTTAAGCTTTTCGGCATATTCACGGGGATTATAAATTTTTCCGAGAACGTAGGACTGAACAGCAGCGGTTATGTTACTCATAATCCAGTAAAGACCTACACCTGCAGGGAACATAAAGGTATAAATAAGAGAGAGTAAGGGTGACATAAGAAGCAACATTTTTGTTCCGCCTGTTGCCTGAACAGCAGAAAACTTCTGAGATATAATACCTACTAAAAATCCGGTCAGACACGCAAAAAGCGGAATCAGAAGCAATAAATTAAAGCTTGACAGACTGGGAGTCTGAGAAAGGTTTATTCCGAAAAATGAAAAATCTATTTTTGAAAAGTTTTCGGGTAACGCACCTGCGCTCATAAGACTGTCAAAATTTTCGTTAATAGCTTCTGCAAGCTTTATCTGAAAATTTGCATCCTTAGAGTCAATAGTTACTCCTAAATTTGCAAGAGCCGCAACAACAGTATTGATTTTAGAAGCTGTCATTGCACAGATATTTGTAAGGGGGTTTCTTATAATATTATAAAGAATAAGGATAATGGGGAGCTGTATAAGCATAGGAAGACATCCGCCAAAGGGGCTGAAGCCTTCTTCTTGATACAGTTTTTGCATTTCCTCACTTTGTTTTTGCTTGTTGTTAGCGTATTTTTGCTGGATTTCTTTCATTTTGGGCTGAAATTTCATCTGATTTAAAGATGATTTTTGCTGCTTAATGCCCAAGGGTATCAAAATAACCTTAATAATAATTGTGAATACAATAAGCGCAAATCCGTAATTTCGAAAAAGTCCGTAAAAAAATGACAGAATAAGAGCAAAGGGATAGCTTAAAAGATTTCCTATAACTTCCATTTCTACATTTCCTTTTTTAAATTTTTACCGATAAAGGCAGTTCAGGGAACATTGTCAACGCCGCCCTTATTAAAAGGGTTGCATCTTAAAATACGCCAGACCGAAAGAACAAGACCTTTGAAAAAGCCGTGCTTTTCAAAAGCCTCTATGGCGTATTGGGAACAAGACGGGTAAAAAATACAGGTGGAACGCCCTTTAAGACGGGAAAGGTACTTCTGATAAAAGCGAATAAGATAAATCATAACTCTTTTCATTTGAGCATCTCCCGCCCTGCAAAGCACTCTTCAAGCGCTTGCTTTACTGCCTGCGTTTTTACAAAAGGGGTTTTTGTCCTGGCTACAAGAATAAAATCGTACCCCGTTTTTAAAAAGGGCTCAAGCTCTCTGTAAGCCTGACGCAAGACACGTCTTGCTCTGTTTCTGCAAACAGCAGTACCTATTTTCTTGGTTGCCGTAAGCCCTAAACGGTTGAAGGTAAGGTTGTTTTTCCTGTAATACAAAACAACCACCGGAGTACAGACCGATTTTCCCTTATAGTAAATGCGCTTAAATTCGTGATTTTCCTTGATAGAAACAGTATTTTTCATAAACACGAACCTTTTACCTGCTTGTTTTCAAAGCTGAGCTTTGTTTGAAAAAACTACTCTCACAGACAAAAAAGACCACCTTTACCTATAAATCAACGGTAGCAGCGGCCTCATTTTTTAGTGTGTAAGTCTTTTTCTTGCCTTTGCACGTCTGCGTGCAAGCACCTTTCTGCCGTTAGCAGTGGACATTCTCTTGCGAAATCCGTGAACCTTGCTTCTCTGTCTTTTTTTAGGTTGATATGTTCTTAGCATCAAACCGCACCTCCTGTTAAATTTTTAGTATAATACGGCATGCTACCGATTATAACAATTTTATTTTGCAAAACGCCGTTATAGGCAATGATACGGATATTATTATACTATACACCTTACTGCTTTGTCAACACTTTTTTTCTCTTTTAAAAAACCTTGACTATTGGTTACCAATATGATATATTTGCTATGGTGATAATTATGGAAAAAAGAATAGGAAAAATTATAGTCGGTTCTGCGGGAGGAAATTCGGGAAAAAGCTCTAAAGGCTATAAAATTTCACTGCCTTCAAAATGGGTAAAGGAATTGGCGCTTGCAGAGCAAGAGATTGAAATTTCCTTCGACGGTGAAAAAATTACAATAGCGCCGTTTTTAGCCTTTGATGATTTTTTAAATAAAAAAAAGGCTTTAAAACATAAGCTTATTATTTTTAATTTTTTTGATAAGGACATTTTATGTACTCAGATTTGCGCTGACTTTACCGATAAAACGATATCTGTGCAAAATAAAACAACAAATATAATTAAAACTGCTTTCGGCAAAATAAAAGCTCCGACCTGGGAAGAATTTCAAGCCTTTTTAGAGGAACGCTGTGTGCCTAAAAGCAGAAGCGGAATAAGAGAATATCTTGAAGCGATAGGGGTAGAGGAATATTCTCCAATAGAAATCATAAAAAAAACTCACGGCAAAATGGCAGAGGACAGTCAATGGCTTGAAATGGAGGAAATATAATGTCAGTTAAGCTTGTTACAAATGAAAAGGTTGCTGAAACCTCATCAAAGGGCAATCAGGAAAAATGGTTTGATAAAGCTGCAAACAAATGGTATAAGCTTGACCAATTCGGATATGAAGCGCTTGCCGAGGTAACTGTGTCAAGGCTGTTACAGCTTAGCAATATAACAAGCGAAACATCTTTTTGTTTTGTGAAATATAATATGGAAAAGCTTAATGTTCATTCAAGGGAAAGAACGGGCTGTTCAAGCGAAAGCTTTTTAAAGGAAGGGCAGTCCATTATAACGTTAAGCCATTTACTCAAAAGATATAATCGTTTTTTAAAAGAAAAATTAGAAGGCTTGAGCAGTGATAAAAAACGCATAGCATATCTTGCCGATACCACTAAAGAGCTTACGGGACTTGAAAGCTTTCCGCAGTATTTAACGCTGCTTTTTGAGATTGATTCCCTCGTTTTAAACGATGACAGACATCTTAATAATATAGCGCTTATAGAACAAAACGGAAAATACGATTATTGTCCGATTTTTGATAACGGCGCAGGACTTTTATCCAACATTCAGTTTTCTCCTATGAATATCGAACCAAAAGGATTGATTAAAGGTTTAGTTGCAAGACCTTTTAATACAAGCTTTACAAGGCAAATGAATACAGCACGTGAAATGTACGGAAAAATTTTAAAAATGCCGATTTTGACAAGAAAGGATATATACGAAATTTTATATCCGTTACTCGAATATTATCCCGAAAGGGACAGAGCAATTATCGCAGACAGGGCTTGTCAATGTATTCTGACACGTCAAAAGTTCTTATTTTAATAGCTATTACATTATTGACATTCGTTTTTTTATGTAATATAATTTATTGGTTGAAAGGATATGATTTAATGAAAATCGGAATTTTAGGCTATGGAAATTTAGGCAGAGGCGTTGAAGCCGCTATTGCTCAGAATAAGGATATGGAGCTTGCCGCCGTTTTTACAAGACGAGACCCGTCAACTCTTAAGATTTCAACTCCGAATACGCCTGTTTTGCATATAGACAGCGCTTTGGATATGAAGGATAAAATTGATGTTATGGTTATCTGCGGCGGAAGCGCTACAGACCTTCCCGTTCAGACGCCCGAATTTGTCAAATATTTTAATGTTATAGACAGCTTTGACACTCACGCAAACATTCCCACTCATTTTGCTAATGTTGATGCCGCTGCTCAGCAGAGCAAAAAAATCGGCATTATCTCTGTTGGCTGGGACCCCGGAATGTTCTCTTTAAACCGTATGTATGCTGGGGCTATTCTTCCCGACGGCTGTGATTATACCTTTTGGGGCAAGGGCGTAAGCCAAGGCCATTCCGACGCAATACGCAGAATAGAAGGCGTAAAGGATGCAAGACAATATACCGTTCCTGTTCCCGAAGCCTTGGAAGCTGTAAGAAACGGCGAAAATCCCATTCTCACCACCCGTCAAAAGCATACAAGAGAATGCTTTGTTACAGTAGAGGAAGGGGCGGACCTTGCAAGAATAGAGGAGCAGATAAAAACTATGCCCAACTATTTTGCAGATTACGATACAACGGTGCATTTTATTTCCGAAGAGGAAATGAAAAGAGACCATTCAAGCTTACCTCACGGGGGAGTTGTTATCCGCAGCGGAAAAACAGGCTTAAATAAAGAAAATACAAACATTATCGAATACAGCTTAAAGCTTGACTCCAACCCTGAATTTACTGCCAGCGTGCTTGTATCTTACGCAAGAGCTGCTTACAGAATGAATAAAGAAGGTCTTTTCGGCTGTAAAACTGTTTTCGATGTTGCCCCCGCCTATCTTTCTCCCTTAAGTCCCGAAGAGCTTCGCAAGAAATTACTTTAGTTAAAAACGCAAGAACGGTTTCCGTTCTTGCGTTTTTTATGAATTTCAAAGCAATTCAATTCATATCATAGCGTTGCAAAGCAACGCATCGATATAAATCTCTAACGAGATTTATATCGAGTTTTGAGTGAAACGAGAAACATATCGATTTTACGGTAGTAAAAATATCGAGCAGACTTTAGTCTGCATATCGACTGGTTTTTTGTATTGAACATCAATATAATGAATTGCGCAGCAATTCATTATGCGAAGCATCAATTCACACTTACATATCCATAGCGTTTTCTTCGAGTAGGAATTGTTCAATGCCAATGTAGAAAATACCGTCATCGTCGTGCCAAGGTATAATGTTGTCCCTGACTACAACAATCTTCTTGAAGGAATCGCCGACACGCTTTAATGAACGAATCTCTTGCTCACGTTTTTCTTCATCAGCCACGGTCAGCGCAGACTGAATATAATACTTTTTGCTACCTTTATTGGCAACAAAGTCAATTTCAAGTTGGGTGCGTTTGCTTTTCTTTTCTGCATCCTTATAGCAATACTCAACCACGCCGACATCAACACTAAAATCACGGTTACAAAGCTCGTTATAAATAATGTTTTCCATAATGTGATTTTCTTCTTGCTGACGGAAATTAAGTCTTGCATTACGAAGTCCCACATCGCTGAAATAATATTTTAAAGGAGAGCCGATATATTTTCTGCCCTTAACATCATAACGCTCGGCTTTGTAGAGCAAGAAAGCATCAATTAAATAATCAAGATATTTTGAAACGGTATAATTACTGATATTTACCTGACGTTCGCTCTTAAAGGTATTAGTAATTTTGTTTGCGTTAGTCAGCGAGCCGATAGAAGAGGAAATAATATTTAAAATATCATCCAATATAGTTTTCTCATGTACGATTTTGTTTCTGTCCATAATATCACTCAGATATATAGCATCAAACAAGGTTTGTAGGTATTTCGCTTTTTCTTCATGACCTTTTTTGCTAAGAACCAACGGCAATCCGCCATAGGTATAATACTCTTTCCAGGCATTGTGTTTATCACCCTTGAAAGCTTTATAAAATTCTTCAAAAGAAAGCGGATTCACTCGAATCTCATCGCCGCGGCCACGAAACTCTGTGAGTATGTCAGACGATAGCATTTTAGAGTTGCTGCCGGTAACATACACATCAATATTGTCGTGCTTCATAAGACCGAGAACAACATCCACAAAACCTATCTTGTCCTCGGCACCTTCAATATAAGGATTCTGAATAGGAACGACCTTTTGAATTTCATCGAGAAATACAAAATAGTTTTTGCTTTCGTCTGCAGTTAAACTTCTGATATGTTTTCCCAGTTCAATTGGGTTACGATATTGAATGTTTTCGTCATCATCAAGAGCCAGGCATATAATACACTCATTCTCAACCCCTATTGACTTCAAATAGTCCTTATATATGTTGAACAGCAAATAAGATTTACCGCATCTTCTGATTCCGGTAATCACTTTAACAAGGCCGTTTTGCTTTTTGCTTATCAATTTTTCGAGATATTTATTTCTTTCAATCATAACTTATATACCTCATTTAAATATTTTGCGTATTTACGCAATTTTCTTATTTGTATTTTAACATGAACTGCTTTATATGTCAACAGTTACATTTAAATATTTTGCGTATTTCTCCGTTTTATTTAAAGCAAATATCGCCAAAAAAGGACAGAGAACGTAAATTTTCCCTGTCCTTTATGAATTGCTTTGCAATTCAATTCATGGAGCGAAGCGAGAATTCATGGTGTACACCAATTCATGATGCGTGAGCATCAATTCATAGCGTTGCAAAGCAACGCATCGATATAAATCTCTAACGAGATTTTCGATATGTTGCCAAAGGCAACGAGATTTATACCATATCGAGTTTTGAGTGAAACGAGAAACATATCGATTTTACGGTAGTAAAAATATCGAGCAGACTTTAGTCTGCATATCGACAAAAAGCAAGAATCGTTCTTGATTTTTTAATGAATTGTATTCATATCGAGCATAAAAGAAAGCCGTGATTTTTCACGGCTTTCTTTTCATTTATTAGAATTAAGAGTGCGTATCATTTGCATTACTACATTCTTTTGTTCTGCTGTAAGGCTAACCCAAGAGTCAAAAAGCTCTTTGAGTTCAGGTGTCATTTCTACCATATCTCCCTCAGCAAAAAACTGAGAAACAGTAATGCCAAAGCCTGCGCAGATAGCTTCCAATGTACTGATTGAAGGCAACGTATTTCTTTTGAAAATATTTGCAAGAGTAGATTCAGACAAACCGCACTCTTTTGATAAACGGTATTCTGTCCAACCACGCTCGTTTAACAGCTGACGAAGTCTTTGATGTGTATCCATAGCCTCACTACCTTTCATAGCGGAATTTTACCGCATTAAGCCTTTTATCAAATTGGCAATGGTATCAAGCTGTTGGTCGTCAAGCTTTTTTAAATCTGTAACAATAGCATCTATTTTAGTGGGATTTTTGGTTTCAAGGTCAAAGAATTCACTTAGAGTAATGCCTAAATAATCGCATATATAGAAAATTCCGGGTAACGACGGCAGAGCTTTTCCTGATTCAATATTGTTAATATATCCTGCGTTTTGTCCGATTGCTAAACTCATTTCTCTGGCAGATACATTTTTCTTTTGTCTGAGCTGAGTTAAACGCAGAGCAAATTCCTTTTCGTCCATAATCTTACCACTCCTTTATTATATTTTAACCTATATGAATGGCAAAATTATTGGTTGTCAGATGTTAAATTTGTTGAAATGTGGGATTGTAAATGCTATAATGATGAAAATAACGGAAATAAGCCCATAACTGTTATATGGAGGGAATATAAAATGTTTGATTTTTTTACAGTTGCGTTTTTCGGGCACAGGCATATAGATAATCTGATTAAAGTGGAAGATTTACTTGAGGAGAAAGTAGGAAAGCTTATCAGAGAAAAGGAATATGTCGAGTTTCTTGTGGGACGAAACGGAGATTTTGACAGATTTGCATCTTCGGCAGTGCTTAGGGCAAGAAAAAAGTACGGAGAGTGTAACAGCTCTCTTGTATTGGTGCTTCCTTATTCAACGGCAGAGTTTTCAAACAACAAAGAAGCCTTTTACAATTATTATACCGATGTGGAAATAGCTTGTGCAGGGGTGCATCCAAAGGCGGCAATACAGGCACGCAATCGTGAAATGGTGGACAGAGCAGATTTAATTATATGCTATGTTGAGGAAAAAGGCGGAGCCTCAAAAACAATAGAATATGCAAAGAAGAAGGAAAAGACGATAATAAATTTAGCAAAACTTTTATAATGAACTGCGAAGCATCAATTCATAGCGTTACAACGCAAAAAAACTTTTTTAAAATAAAAAGAGGATTTTTTGACAAATTTCCGTATTTATATATGTAAAGGAGGAAATAACTTTGGAAATGAACATAAGACAGATGCAAGAAAAGAGAGAAAGAGAGACTTTAAGTCAGTATGCCGTTTTGGCTGAGAATTCTCAGGGCAGAGAAAAGGAACAGAAGCAAGACGATATAAGAACTGTTTTCCAAAGGGACAGGGACAGGATAATCCACTGTAAATCCTTCAGACGATTAAAGCATAAGACACAGGTTTTTTTATCCCCCGAGGGCGACCATTACAGAACAAGGCTTACCCATACCCTTGAGGTTTCTCAGGTGGGAAGAACTATTTCGAGAGCGTTAAGGCTCAATGAGGACTTGACAGAGGCTATTGCCTTGGGACACGATTTGGGGCATACTCCTTTCGGGCACGCAGGGGAGAGAGCGCTCAATGAAATTTGCCCTTTGGGCTTTGAGCACGATAAAAACAGCGTACGAGTTGCGCAGTATCTGGAAAAGGGCTTTAAAGGTCTTAACCTTACAAAAGAGGTGCTTGACGGCTTTGCAAATCACACGTGGGAGGGAAAGCCCGCCACTTTAGAAGGACAGGTAGTTCGTTATGCCGACGTTATTGCCTATATAAATCACGATATTGACGATGCTATAAGAGGCGGAATATTAGAGGATATCCCCGTAGAATTTAAAAAGGCGTTGGGAGAAACCCACAGCAAAAGAATAACTGTTATGATTACCGATATAATCAAAAACAGTATAGAAAAGCCATCTATATCAATGAGTGAAGAAATTTTACAGGCAACTCTGGAGCTTAAAAAATTTATGTTTTCAAATGTATATTTCGGCTCTGTTGCCAAAAAGGAAGAGGGCAAGGCAGAGGAGCTTGTAAAACAGCTTTATCTGTACTATGTAGAAAATCCCGACAAGCTTCCCGATTTTTATAAAAACACCTTGGAAAAAGAGGGCGTTGAAAGGGCAGTTCTTGACTATGTTTCGGCAATGTCCGACCATTACGCAATCTCAGAATTTACAAAAATATATGTGCCGTCCGCATGGACGTTGAAATAAAAGAAGATGAAACTTATTAAAAAGGCGGTGAAACCTTGGCAAAAATACCGGACAGCTTTTTACAGGAGCTGAAAGACAGAATAAATATAGAGGATTATATATTAAGAAATTTACAGCTTAAAAGAACGGGCAGTAATATCGTGGGGCTTTGTCCCTTCCACAGCGAGAAAACGCCGTCCTTTACAGTTTTCCCCGATACTCAGTCCTTTTATTGCTTCGGCTGCGGAGCAGGGGGAGATATAATAAGCTATGTTATGAGAATGGAAAATCTCGATTACCTTGAGGCTATACGTCTGTTAGCTGAATATGCAGGACTTACAGTACCTGAAACTGATGATGACCGTCAGAACAGTGTTCAAAGGGCAAGAATAATTGAGATGAACAAAAAAGCGGCAGGCTTTTTCCATAAATGCCTGTATGACCCAAAGGCAAAGGTCGCTCAGGAATATGTCAAAAAAAGAGGTCTTTTGCAAAAGACAATACGGCATTTCGGCATCGGCTTTGCCCCTGACAGCTGGAGTGATTTAAGAGATTATCTAAAATCGCAGGGTTTTAGTGAAAATGAAATGGTGGCAGGAGGCCTTGCCGTTAAAAATACCGAAAAAAATTCTGTATACGACAAATTCCGTAACAGACTTATGTTCCCCATTATAGATTTACGGGGTAACGTTATCGGCTTTGGCGGACGTGTGCTTGATGACAGTAAGCCTAAATACTTAAACTCACCCGATACCCTTGCTTTTAAAAAGAGCTTAAATCTTTTTGCGCTGAATTTTGCAAAAAATTCACCTGCAGGCAAGCTTATTTTATGCGAAGGCTATATGGACGTTATTTCAATGCATCAGGCAGGCTTTGACTATGCCGTTGCAACCTTAGGAACAGCAATAACAAAGGAGCAGGCAAGGCTTATTTCCCGATACAGCAAGGAGGTTGTGCTTGCATACGATGCTGACGGAGCAGGGCAAGCGGCGACAAACAAGGCAATTACCCTTTTGAACGAGGTGGGGGTAAATGTAAAGGTTCTGAGCATAGTAGGGGGAAAGGACCCCGATGAATTTATAAGGACCTTTGGCGCAGAGCGTTTTAAAAATTTGCTTGAGGGCAGCGGAGGTCATATTGACTTTAAAATTCAGAAGCTTTTGTCGAAATATAATTTAGACTCGGCTGACGATACCGTTTATTTTATAAAGGATGCGGCAAACGTTATAAGTCAGGTATATAACGCAATTGAGCGAGAAGTGTATATTAACAAAATTGCAAAGCAAACTAATATAAGCGCTTCTGCGATTTCTGCCGAAGTAAACAGGCTTTTAAAAATAAATGCACAAAAAAGCCGTAAAAATGAATTTAAAACACAAAACGAGATGCTTTTGGGAATAAAAGACAGAGTAAACCCCGAAAAAAGCACGCATCTGAAAGCGGCAAGAGCTGAGGAGGAGCTTATCGGAGTTATTTACAAAAACCCCGATTTTCTGTCAACCGTTCAGCAGAATATTTCGGCAGGCGAGTTTGTAACTGAGTTTAACCGCCGTCTGTTTGAATATATCGTTGCCCGAATTGAAACGGGACAGGCGCTTGACTTGACCTTTTTCTCAAAGGATTTTACAAGCGATGAAATGAGCAGAATAACGGCAATTATTGTCAAAAGCAATTTGAATATAAACTTTGACAGAAGTATTGTTTCAGAGCTGTCAGATGTAATAAAAACGGAAAACGAAAAAATAAGAGCTCAAAATTTAAAGGAAGTTTCCAACGACGAGCTGTTGAAAATGATGAAGGATTTACAAAAGAGAAAGGGAGAATAAATATGGCAGAGGCAAACGTTCAGAACACAGAAAACCAAGTAGGAGAAAAGGATAAAAAGACGGTACTTAAAAATCTTATAGAAAAGGCAAAGAGTAAAGGCTCTCTTTCCAAAAATGAAATTATCGAGTCCTTGAGCGAAATTGATATTGATGCTGACCAGTTTGAAAAAATATATGACAGCTTAGAGGCTATGGGCGTTGAAATTATCGAGGAAATTGATATCCCCGAGGACGAAATTTCAGAGCTTGAGGAAGAGGTTGAGGAATTAAAGCTTGCCCCCGAAGAGATTGAAAAAGCTCTTATGGCTGAGGGCGTAAGCATTGACGACCCCGTTAAAGTTTATCTTAAGGAAATCGGCCGTGTGCCCCTGCTCACTCCCGAGGAGGAGCAGTCATTGGCGCAAAAAATGTCCGATGGCGACGAAAAGGCAAAACAGCTTCTTGCAGAGGCAAACTTGCGTCTTGTTGTAAGTATTGCAAAAAGATATGTGGGCAGAGGTATGCTTTTCCTTGACCTTATTCAAGAGGGTAATTTAGGCCTTATAAAAGCCGTTGAAAAGTTTGACTGCCAGAAAGGCTTTAAGTTTTCCACCTATGCAACCTGGTGGATAAGACAGGCTATTACAAGAGCTATTGCAGACCAGGCAAGAACAATAAGAATACCCGTTCATATGGTTGAAACAATAAATAAGGTTTCCCGTGTTGAGCGTCAGCTGGAGCAGGAGCTTGGCAGACAGCCCAGAGCAGAGGAAATCGCTATTGAAATGAGTATGCCTGCAGACAAGGTAAGAGATATTCTTAAAATCGCACAGGAGCCCGTTTCCCTTGAAACACCTATCGGTGAAGAGGAGGACAGCCACTTGGGCGACTTTATTCCCGATGAGGATATTCCTGCGCCTGCAGAGGCGGCTTCCCACGTATTGCTTAAGGAGGAATTGGCAGACGTGCTTGCAACTCTTACCCCCAGAGAAGCTAAGGTGTTGAGCCTTCGTTTCGGCCTTGAGGACGGCAGAATGAGAACTCTTGAAGAGGTGGGCAAGGAATTCGAGGTTACAAGAGAGAGAATACGTCAGATTGAAGCTAAAGCCTTGAGAAAGCTCCGCCACCCCAGCAGAAGCAAAAGATTAAAGGACTTTTTGGAATAATTGTGCGGCAGCACAATTATCTCGTTGCCGCAGGCAACATATCGCGGTTTTGACAATCTTGTCAAAAGCATATCGCACGCTTTTGCGTATATCGCAAATCCCGTAAGGGATTTATATCGCTAAACAAAAAGAACAACCAATATTATGATTGTTGTTTAAAGAATAAAGAATATTGAATAAATAATAAATAATAAAAGCGATACACTCGCTTACGCTCGTGCGATATATTTGTCTATGACAAATGCGATATAATCGCCCTTTCAGGTCGATTGCGATATGATGAAAATTTCTTGAGAAATTTTCATCGCTATTACGCAAAGGAGGAAAAAGTTTATGAAAACAACAAAAAAATTATTTTCAATTTTGCTTACTATCGCATTGATTACTGCTATTCTGCCTATAGGTGTTTTTACCGTTAGCGCAGAAACCGAGGGATATTATACATATGAGGTATTAAACGATGAGGCAACTATAACAGGTTGCGATACTTCGATAAGCGGCGATATTACCATTCCTTCAACCTTAGGCGGTTATCCTGTTACAAGTATAGGTAATTTTGCATTTGAATATTGCTCGAACCTTGCAAGCATAACAATCCCCGATAGTGTTGCAAGTATAGGAAATGAGGCGTTTTATGGTTGCAAAAGCTTAACAAATATAACAATTCCCGACAGCGTTACAAGCATAGGTATCAGAGCATTTTCTCGCTGTTCTAATCTTACAAGTATAACTATACCCAACAGCATTACGAGAATAGAGGTCAATGCATTTGCTTATTGCTCAAGTCTTGCAAGTATAAAAATCCCCGACAGTGTTACAAGTATAGGAAATTATGCCTTTTATGAATGCATAAGCTTAACAAGTATAACTATACCCGACAAAGTTACAAGTATAGGAGATTCTGCATTTTTTAGTTGCGAAAGCTTAACAAGTATAACCATTCCCGATAGCGTTACAAGTATAGGCGGTTGGGCATTTTATTGTTGTTATAATCTTACAAGAGTAGCCATCGGAAACAGTGTTACAAGTATAGGTAGTTGGGCATTTTATGGTTGCGAAAGCCTAACAAGTATAAACATCCCCGACAGTGTTACAAGCATAGAGGATTATGCTTTTGGCGATTGTTATGCTCTGTCAGATGTATATTATTCGGGTACAGAGAAGCAGTGGGAAAACATTGTAATAGGTGAAGAGAATGATTATTTGTTAAATGCTAATATTCATTATAACTACACAGGAAATGAAGCTGTTACAGGCGATACAAACGACGACGGAGAGATAAATGTACTTGATGCCATAAGCTTGAGAAACGGCATAATTGGGAAAGAGGCTCATAGTGAAACGGCAGATATGAACGGTGATTTGGTTTTTGATATTTATGATTTACTGATATTGAAAGCGATGATTTTTAAGGGGTAGCTAAATAACTCCTTCGGAGTAGCTAAATAAAATTCGCATTAAGCTGACCGTAGGTCAATTTAGCTGCCGAAGGCAATTTAGCGTGCATCAGCACAATTAGCTCGCGACAGCGAATTTAGCTAAATTTTAAACTTTGTTTAAAGCTAAATTATTCCGCTTCGCTTCATAGCTTTTAATTTACTGCGCAACGCAAAGCGACAAAATTCTTATATTTTTATTGATATAATAGACATAAGAGAATAAACGAAAAGTATATATTGATTATATTTATACTTTTTGTAATATTTAAAAAGGGAAAATATGAAATTTTTACTTAGCGCACTGGAACAGTGCAAGGAATATTGCGATTTATATGACGCCGTAAGAAAAAAAGCTCTCCCTGCAGCAATGTGGGGGGTGCCGGACAGCCTTAAGGCGTCCTTCACCTATGCCCTTTGTCAGAAAACGGGGAAGAAAGCAGTAGTGCTTGTACCCGAGGGTGAGCTTGCGAGAGCTAAAAATGACCTTATTGCCCATTTCGGCGAGGGAGTTTTGGTGTTTAAGCCCAGAGATTACGTTTTCAGACGTGTGGAAAGCGCGTCTGCAACGGAGGAGGCGGAGCGTTTAGAGGTGCTTTTGCGCCTTATAAGCGGAGATTTTAACGTAGTTGTTACCTCTGCCGATGCTCTTATGAGATATACTATCGACAAGCGCAAGCTTGTCGATTTGACAGTTACAATTACAAGGGGAGAGGATTTTCCCTTAGAGGATGCGGAGTTTTCCCTTTTAAATGCAGGCTATACCCGCTGTGAAAGAGTAGAGGGAGTGGGACAGTTTTGCATAAGAGGCGGAATTTTAGACTTTTTCCCCCTTTTGAGTGAAAACCCTGTCAGAATAGAATATTTCGGAGATGAGCCCGATTTAATAGGGGAATTTGACGTTTTTTCACAGCGACGAATTTCTCAGCTTGAGTGCGTAAAAATAACCCCTGTTGCCGAGGTCATTTTAGACGGCGACGACAAGGAGGCTTTAGCCACAAGCCTTGAGGTTGATGCTCGTGTAATGGAAAAGAAAAACAAGACAGCGGCACAAACTCTCTATTCAGATGCAGAGGCTATAAGAAATACTGCCCGTCTTGCATCTATTGACAAATATATCCCCTACGTCTTTTCCGAGAAAGCGACGCTTCTTGACTATATTGAGGATTGCCTTTTGTTTTCCTTTGAGTTTGCACGCTTTTTTGAAAATGTAAAGGGCAGTGCCTTTCGTATAGACGAGGATATAAAAGCTCTTGCAGAGAGCGACATTCCCTTTGTTTCGGGAAGCTATTATCTTGATGTGGAAGGCTTCAAGGAGAAAATAGGTAAAAAGGGAATAATTATTTTTGAAAATCTTTCAAGAAACGAGGGCAATTTAAGGCTTAAATCCCTCTTTTCAATAAACGCAAGGCAGACACCTCATTGGAGAGGAATAACAGACGAGCTTTGCGACGATATATATCCCCTTTATAAAAATAAAACTAAAATTTTGGTTTCGGCTTCAAACCCTTCCCACGCTACATATCTGAGAGATTGCCTTGAAGAAAAAGGAATAAATGCCGTTACCTCGGCAGATGTACCCGAAACCTTAAGCGAAAGCTATGTTTACGTAGTACCCTTTTATTTCAACGCAGGCTATGAGCTACCCTCTTGCCGTTTAGCAATTTTTTCTGACAATACAGAGCAAAGAGCACAGCGCAAAAAGCTCAGACCTAAAAACAAATACACCGAAAAATCAAAGGAAATATCCTCAATAACCGACTTGAAGCCGGGAGATTATATTGTGCATAACGATTACGGTATCGGTGTTTTTGAGGGACTTATCAGCCGTACCGTTGACGGTGTTACAAAGGACCAGCTTAAAATCCGCTATGCAGGGAGCGACGTTTTGTATATTCCCTGCTCACGTCTTGACCTTATTTCAAAATATATGGGGGCAGACGTTGAAAATATCAGGCTCAATAAATTGGGCGGAAACGATTTTGCAAGAACAAAATCGAGAGTGCGTGCCGAGGTTGCCGAAATGGCAAAGGAGCTTATACAGCTCTATGCACAGAGAATGGAAATCAAGGGCTATGCCTTTTGCGAGGACGACGATTGGCAGCACGGCTTTGAAAATAAATTTGAATATGACGAAACTGAGGACCAGCTTCGCTGTATTGCCGAAATAAAAAGAGATATGCAACGTCCACAGCCTATGGACCGTCTTTTGTGCGGAGATGTGGGCGTGGGCAAAACAGAGGTTGCTTTGAGAGCCGCCTTTAAAGCCGTTGCCGACAATAAGCAGGTGGCAATTTTAGTGCCTACAACGGTGCTTTGCTGGCAGCATTACCAGACCGTTTCAAAGCGTATGGCGGATTATCCCATAAAGGTTGAGATGCTGTCCCGTTTCAGAACGCCGAAGCAACAGGAAAAGATAGTTAAACAGCTTAAAACGGGCGAGGTTGATATAATTATAGGCACACACCGTCTTTTACAAAAGGATATTGCCTTTAAGGATTTGGGACTTGTTATAGTTGACGAGGAGCAACGCTTCGGAGTAAGCCATAAGGAAAAGCTGAAAGAATTGACAAAGTCGGTAGATGCTCTTGCTCTTTCTGCAACACCTATTCCCAGAACGCTTAATATGGCGCTTACGGGAATAAGAGATATGTCGGTTATTGAAGAGCCGCCCCAGAACAGACATCCAATTCAGACCTTTGTGGCGGAGCAGGATTTATCCCTTATAACAGATGCTTTGGCAAAGGAACTGGCAAGAGGCGGACAGGCTTATGTTTTATATAATAGAATAGAGAGCATTTATAAAATTGCATCTCAGATAGGGGAAAGCTTACCCGATGCCCGAATTGCAGTAGCTCACGGAAAAATGGGCGAGGAGGAAATGTCGGCAATCTGGGAAAGTCTTGTCAAGGGCGAGATTGACATTTTAGTTTGTACAACTATTATTGAAACGGGTGTAGACGTCCCCAACGTAAATACCATAGTTATTTACGATGCCGACAAATTGGGACTTGCACAGCTTCATCAGATAAGGGGCAGAGTCGGCAGAAGCTCAAGGCGTGCCTACGCTTACCTTATGTATAAAAAGGGCAAGGTTTTATCTGAGGATGCGGCAAAAAGACTGCTTGCAATCAAGGAGTACACGGAATTTGGCTCAGGGCTTAAAATTGCTATGCGTGATTTGGAGATAAGAGGAGCAGGAAATGTTTTAGGCGCAAAACAGCACGGACATATGGAGGCTGTGGGCTACGATATGTATGTAAGTCTACTCAAAGAGGCAATTGCCATTCAAAAGGGCGAGCCGATAGAGGAGATTTCCTGCGTAATTGATATAAACGTTTCGGCTTATATCCCCAACGACTATATCTTTTCGGGTGAGGAAAGAATAGAATTTTATAAAAAGATATCCTCAATAGAAACAGAGGAGGACGTAGAGGATATTTTAGACGAGCTTATAGACCGTTACGGAGAGCCGCCACCCTGCGTGCTTACTCTTATAAAAATTGCAACAATTAAAAATGCGGCGGCAAAGCTTAAAATAACGGAGATAGTACAAAATGGAAAAGTGCTTGTTCTTTATACCGATAAGCCCGATTTGCAAGCCTTTTCAATTCTTTCGGCGCAGTATCGAGGCAGACTTATGCTCTCAACTGCGGGAAAAGCGTATATATCTCTTCGACTTACCCCCGAGGACACAGTCGAACAGCTTGAAGGCTTTATTTCAAAGTATAGTGAAACTAAGAAGAATATAGAAGAAAAAACAGAATAAAATATTATTGACAAATCCACAAAATTTGATATAATATTTTCGAAGACTCGGCTTTTTTGGAAAGTCTGACAGGGAGAATATGTCATAGACTGAGAGCATATTCAAGATGAGTAGTAAGCTTGGGAACACTTCGATAGGCTTTAAAATTTAATAAAAAGCGGATGCGTTTTGCATCAAAACGGGTGGCACCGCGGGTTAATTTATTTACTCGTCCCGAGAATAATTTGTATTATTCTCGGGACGTGTTTTTTGCTTTGCAAAAACAGGTAAAAAGTAAAAGTGAAAAGTGAAAAGTTGTGGTTGAAAACCGCTTCGCGATTTTCGTACAAACTAATTTTGTAAAATTTTTCAGGAGGAGATTTTATGTATAGAACACTATTTTGTAACGACATCAGAGAGGAAAATATAGGGCAGACAGTTCAGCTTGCCGGCTGGGTTGACAAAATCCGTGACCACGGCGGAGTTGTCTTTGTTGACCTTCGTGACCATACCGGTATTACTCAGGTGGTTATCAACGACGAGTCTCTTTTAAAGGACGTAAACCGTGAAACAGTTATTTCTGTTTCGGGTAAGGTTGAAAAGAGAGACCCCGAAACAGTAAATGCTAAAATCGAAACAGGAACAGTGGAGCTTATTGCCGACACTCTTGAGGTGCTGGGCAAGAGCCATCATATGCTTCCCTTTGACATAAACGAGTCAACGGGAACAAGAGAGGATGTACGTCTTAAGTACAGATATCTTGATTTGAGAAATCCTGCAATTCATAAGAATATCGTATTGCGCTCAAAGGTTATAGGCCATATGAGAAGATATATGGAAGGACAAAACTTCCTTGATATCCAGACTCCTATTCTTACAGCATCTTCCCCCGAGGGCGCCCGTGACTTCCTTGTACCCTCAAGAAAGCACAAGGGCAAATTCTACGCTCTTCCCCAGGCACCTCAGCAGTTTAAACAGCTTCTTATGGTATCCGGCTTTGACAGATACTATCAGATAGCTCCCTGCTTCAGAGACGAGGATGCCCGTCAGGACAGATCTCCCGGTGAGTTCTATCAGCTTGACTTCGAGATGGCTTTTGCTACTCAGGAGGATGTATTAAAGGTTTGCGAGGGCGTTATTTACGATACCTTCAAAGCCTTTTCCGATAAAAAGATATCAGAGGCTCCCTTCAGAAGAATTACCTATGCAGATGCAATGTTAAAATACGGCTCTGACAAGCCCGACCTTCGTAACCCCTTGGAAATCTGCGATTTAACTGAATTTTTCAGCAAGGTTGATTTCCCGCTCTTCAAGAGAAAGCCTGTCAGAGGTATCGTTGCAAACTGTGCAGGTCAGTCAAGAAGCTTCTTTGAGCATTCCCTTAAATTTGCGCAAAGTATAGGAATGAAGGGTCTTGGATATATTACTCTTAATGACGGCGTATTCAAAGGACCTATTGAAAAATTCCTGTCTGACGAGCAAAAGAAGGAAATAGTTGAAATTTCGGGCATCAAAGAGGGCGAAACACTCTTCTTTATCTGCGACGGCAAAAAGGTTGTTGACCGTTATGCAGGTCAGATACGCACCTGGCTTGGCGAAAATCTTGATATTATCGACAAAAACGCATTTAAATTCTGCTTCGTTGTAGATTTCCCCATGTACGAATTGGACGAAAGCACAGGAAAAATCATCTTTACCCACAACCCCTTCTCTATGCCACAGGGGGGAATGGAAGCGCTTGAAACAAAAGAGCCCACAGAAATTCTTGCATATCAGTATGACCTTGTATGTAACGGAATTGAGCTTGCATCGGGCGCTGTAAGAAACCACAGTAACGAAATTATGAAAAAAGCCTTTGAAATAGCAGGCTATACACAGGAAGAGCTTGAAAAGAGATTTTCTGCTCTCTATACAGCATTCCAGTACGGAGCTCCTCCTCACGCAGGTATGGCACCGGGAATTGACAGAATGATTATGCTTCTTGCAGACGAGGAAACAATCCGTGACGTTATAGCATTCCCTCTTAACGGAAACGCACAGGATTTACTCTTGGGTGCGCCCAGCGAGGTTACAGAGCAACAGCTTCTTGAAGCTAATATTTCTATTAGAGAATAGGAGAGTTTCTTATGACTTTAGAACAGCTCAAAGGCTTGGAGCAGCTCAACGAGCTTGCCTTTTCCGAAGAAGAAAAGCAGGCTATGGTTTCCATTTTTTCTGAAATGGAAGAGAGCGAAAAGCTTTTAAACACTATCGACACAGAAAATACAGATATTATGGTACACGTTATGCCTATGGAGAATGTTCTCAGAGAGGATGTTCGCAAGCAGGACTTTGACAGAGAAGATTTGCTCAACTGCGGCGCTGAACGCTCAGAGGACAGCTGGGTTGTACCTAAGCTTGTAAAGTGAGGGATTGTATATGAATTATATTTCACAGATAAACGAAAAGGGAAATATTGCTGTTGACGATACAATCCTTGTAAAAGGTACACCGGCAACTGCAGGAAGTCGTATGCTTGAAAATTTTACTCCTCTTTTCAGCGCAACAGCAGTAGAGCGTCTTGAAAAAAAGGGCTATACAATTTCGGGCAAAACAAACGTGGGTGAATTCGGTCTTGATTTAGTGGGTGAATTTTCTTATTTTGAAAATGACACTCTTAAAGGCGCAGCGGCAGAGCTTGTTGCCGACAAAAAGGTTAAAGCGGCACTTTGCGTTGACCTTAACGGCTCTCCTCGCCGTGCGGCAGCTCTTTCGGGCGTAAAGTTCATTAAGCCTACTTATTCAACAGTATCCCGTTACGGAGTAATTCCCTGCGCCTCATCTGCTGAGCAAATCGGCGTTATGGCAGGAAGTATTTCCGATATTAAAGAAATTCTCACCGTTATCGCAGGCCACGATGAGAAGGACGGCACAAGCCTTAAAAATAAAAGCTATGATTATGATACCGACTTAGAAATCAAAGGCGCAAAGGTGTGCATTATAAAAGAGCTTTTGGAAAACGTTGACGAGGCTACCAAAAGCTATATTGAAAATTATAAAAATGCCCTTATTAAAAAAGGCGTAATTGTTGAGGAGATTTCAAGCGATATTGCAAAGCTTGCAAATTCTGCTTGGCAGATTTTGATGTGCGCTGAAACCTGTAACAATTTATCCCGTTATGACGGCGTTAAATTCGGCTACCGTACTCCCAACTATTCAAATATTGACGAGCTTTATGTAAATACACGTACTGAGGGCTTCAATTTCCTTACCAAAGCAACTATTATTTACGGCTCCGAGGCTCTTTCCAAGGGCAGATACACAGAGTGTTATGACAAATCCTTGCGTATTCGCCGTATAGTTGTTGAAAAAATGAAGGAAATTTTCAAAGGCTACGATGCAGTGCTTTTACCTGCCATCTCAAAGGCAGAGTACAAGCCATATGACATAAAGGACGCTTTTGTAAAGGTTTTTGAAGAGAGTGTATATACAGCTATTCCCAGTATTACGGGAATGCCTGCTCTTGTAAGCAATAAGGTTCAGCTTATGGGCAACTATTTTGATGAGAGTATGCTCTTAAGCCTTGCCAAAGCAACGGAAGGGGTGTGCTGTTAATGAAATACGAGGTTACTATCGGTCTTGAAACCCACGTTGAGCTGCAGACAAATTCTAAAATTTTCTGCGCCTGCGGCGGCCATTCCGAAGCAATAGAGCCCAATGACTGTGTATGTCCCGCTTGCTCGGGTATGCCGGGTATGCTCCCTGTAATGAATAAGAGAGTTGTTGAGCTTGCCGCTACAGCAGGTCTTATGCTGAATTGCGAAATCAACCGCTACAGCACCTTTGACAAAAAGAACTACTATTATCCCGACCTTCCCTGTGCCTATCAGATAACTCAGCTTTTCCACCCCATTTGCACAAACGGTCTTGTTGAGGTTACCACTAAAGAGGGCACAAGCAAAATAAGAATTAAGCAAATCCATATGGAAGAGGATGCGGGCAAATTAGTTCACGACGACTGGGCAGACACAACTCTTGTTGACTTTAACAGAACCAGTGTGCCTCTTATCGAGATTGTTACACAGCCCGATTTTCACAGTGCAGACGAGGTTGTGGCATATCTTGAAAAGATAAAGGAGATGTTCCGCTTCGGAAATATTTCCGAATGTGAAGAGGGCGCTATGCGTTGCGACGTCAACATTTCTGTAAGACCTGAGGGCGCAACTGAGCTTGGCGTGCGTGCCGAAATAAAGAATATGAGCTCCTTAAGCTCCATTGAAAGAGCTATTAAGTTTGAAACGGCAAGACATATTGACGCTCTTGAAAGAGGAACTGAGGTTTTAGTTCAGGAAACAAGACGTTGGGACGATACAAAGGGTAGAACCTTCCCTATGCGTAACAAGGAAACAGAGGCGGATTACCGTTATTTCCCCGACCCCAACCTTATGCCTATTATTATTGATGACGAGTGGCTTGAAGAAATTAAAAAGAATATGCCTGTATCTGCACAGGAAAAGGCGGAGGAATACAAGGGCTTCGGCATATCCGAAAAGGATATTGAGATTATGACCTCGGAGCGTGTTCTCTGCGATATTCTTGATAAGGTTGTAGCTTTAGGCTGTAACGCAAAGGATACTGTTACCTGGCTTCTTACAGATTGCGCGGGAATTTTGCGTAAAAACGGACAGGTACTTGGACAGCTTAAAATTGCCCCCGAAAAGCTTGCCGGGGTGATTACAATGGTGCAAAACGGCAAGATTACAAGAGCAGCTGGCAAGAAGGTGCTTACCGCTGTTATCGAAAAGGATGTAGACCCCGAAGCCTTCTGCAAGGAAAATAACCTGGATGCGCAGACAGACCAAGGCCTTATAGAAGCAGTTGTTGATAAGGCAATCAAGGAAAACAAACAGGCAGTAAACGATTACAAAAACGGAAAAACAAAAGCGTTTATGTCTATCTTCGGAGCTTGTATGCGTGAGCTTAAGGGCACAGGCGACCCTGCAATAATCAAAGAGCTTTTAGAAAAGAAGCTACAATAAATTTTATCCCCTTTAAGAAGGCTGTAAAACATTTTACAGCCTTCTTTTCTTGCAACAAGGAAAAAGTTCACCCTCTTATTATGTCTGCTGTGTTTCACTATGAATTTATGTTTATACATCCTTTTTCGGATGGCAACGGAAGAATGGCTCGATTGTGGCACAGTGCCTTTTTGACCAAATGGAATTCGATATTTGAATATATACCGATAGAAAGTCAGATTGAAAAATTTCAGGATGAATATTATGAGGCTATCGCAAGATGCCATACAGAAGGAAGCTCAAATACATTTATTCTGTTTATTTTGGAGCAGATTGATAAAATACTCGATGAAATTACAGAACAGCTTTCAACATCCGCAGAAAATGTTTCAGAGTATGTGAAAAGGCTTCTTGATGTGATGGAATATGATATGCCATACACATTAACATCACTTATGGAGCTATTAGGTCTTAAATCAAAAGAAACCATAAGACGACACTATATCCATCCGGCTTTGGAACTTAACCTTATACAAATGACAATTCCCGACAAAGTGCAAAGCAGAAATCAAAGATATATAAAGAAATGATTAAAACGCCCGAATATACAAGAAAAATCAGCTTGCATATTCGGGCTTAATTTATATCAAAAAGCAATTCAACTCTTTTTCCTTTTTGAAAGTAGTAGCAACACAATCGGGAAAATTAAAACAAGAGGTGAAAGGAAAAGGCTTTTGAGGGCAAAAAAGTCTGAAAATTCCTTTTGGAAAATGCTCATTAAAACAGTGAGCAAATAGGTGGCTGCTGAAATTGGCAAAAAATAGCGGGAAGGTCTTTTGTTTTCAAAAAGATGAGAGATGCCTCTCAAGGCAAAAAGCACAAAGCAGGAGGCTTTAAAAAGGTCAAGCACTACATATGCCGAGGAAAGAATGACCTCGAAACGTCGAAGATATTCCCCTGCATTTGTTACTGACATAGCAAGGTTTGAGGAAAAGGGAGTGCGTGTCAGCACATATTCGGACAAAAGCAAGAGATTGCGCAAATATATGAGCGATAAAATAATTCCTGCCGCCGCTATTCCCAAAAAGCACGCCTTAAAGCCTTTGTGTGAGCCGTCGTATCTGGAAAAAAGCACCGACAAAAAGAAAAGCTCTCCGTAGGGTGAACAAACGCCGTGAAAAACTCCCATTGAAGCATTTTCAAGGCTTATTCCCGAAATTTTTAAATTTGAGAAATCGTAGCTTTTAGTTGCCAATAAAAGCGAGATAAAAATAAGCAGCAGTAAAACAGGCACGCTTGTTACCGCAAAGCGCCCCACTATGCTGTTTTTATGACAGGATACATAGGCGCAAAAAACAGCCGACAGTAAAACAATAAACCAAAAGGGCGATTTGGGAAGCATTGAGGCTTTAACAAAGCCTGCGCCGTTAAAAAGACTTTCCGAAGCAAGAAATACGGAAATGACCGTAAAAACAAGGGTTATTATCTGAGAAAGGCGCTTGCCTAAGCAGATGTCAAAAATCTGAAATATATTTTTTTGAGGAAAGGTCTTTAAAATTTTAAAGAGAACGGCGGCAAATAAAAGAGCTATGGGAATACATATCAAATTCAGGAAATATGAAGAAGCTCCCATATAATAGTTATAGCCCTTGGAGAGACTGTTGCCCAACAGGAAGAAAATAGTTATAAATACTATTTGCTTTTGAGATATTTCGTTACTGTTAATAGCGGCTCACCTCTTGAAAACGGTCTGATAAAAACTTTGCGCAACGGTGTATTTCAAAGCCTGCGCCCTTGTCTGACAAAAAGAGCATCGGCAAAAGATATTCTTCCTTTAAAGCGCTTTTTTTATAGACAGTATAGCTTGGGCAGGAATTAAGCTTTTTATTGAAATTTATTACCTTTATAATAGATTTACCGAAATCGTCCTTGGCTTCTAAAGCTTCTCTTGCTTTTTTGGCAACAAGTAAATTTGTTGTTATTCTTGCATCGGGTGTATTTAAAATAAAATCAAGCACGGGATAAATGCCTATCTCAGCAAGCTCTTTTCCTATAACTATAGCATCACAATGGCTCCAATAAAGATGCGTGCCGTACTCATTTTCCATATTTTTGACTGCCGTTTCCATATTTTCGCCCACAGAAGACATTGAAATTTTCTCATTGTCATTTTCGTTGGAGTCGGCAAAATCCGAAGCAAACACGAAAAGCTCCACTTGATAGCCATTATAATCTACCGCAGCACAGGAGATTATGCTTAAGGTTTCGGCTTCGCTGTAATCGTAACAGCCGCAAAGACAAAGAGCAGGCAGAAAAAAGAGTAAAAATATTTTAATTTTCATTTTAATTTCTCCTTTTGGGAAGCCTTAAAAGATTATCACGAAAGCTCTTTTTGTTGAGCGGTGAGCTGTAAAGCAAATAGGAAACTCCGAAGGAGCTTTGCGCCGCAATATGAATTACGGCTATGCAAACGCCTACTATAAGCCCGTAAAGCCCGAAAAAAGCCGATAAAATCAAAAAGGCAAAGCGTGAAACAATAATTATACCTTTAAGACGTGGTGTCATAAGACCTGTAAGCCCCGTAAAAGCAACGATTATAACAAGAGGCGCAGAAATGAGCTTTGCGCTTACTGCCGACTGACCTATGACAATAGCGCCAACAACCGACAAAGCCTGTCCTACTCCCGAGGGTATTCTTTGTCCTGCCTCTCTTAAAAGTTCAAAAATCAAAAGAAGCCCTATAGCCTCTAAAAGAGTTGGAAAAGGCACACCCGAACGGGATTGAGAAATGCTTAATAACAGCGGAGTCGGTATCATCTCTCTGTGAAAAGCAACAAGGGAAAGATAAAAGGCGGGAAAGGTAACGGTAAAAACAAAGGAGAGAACTCTCAGATTTCTTGAAAAGGTGGTAAAATAAAAATTGAAGTTATAATCGTCGGCAAGTCTGAAATTATCAAAAAATAAAAATGGCAGTGTCAGCGCAACGGGACAGCCGTCAACAATAATTATAAATTTTCCTTCGAGTATTTTTGCCGCAGCGGTGTCAGGCCTTTCTGTAGAGCCTATCAAATCAAAGGGCGTTTTCTTTTTGGCGCATAGCTGTTCCTTTAAAAAATTGGAGTCAAAAAAACCGTCTGTTTTTATAGTGCTTAATTTATCCTCTATTTTTTTCAAAAGCGTTTCGTCAGCTTTGCCTCTCAAAAAACAGATACAAAGCTTTGTCTGAGTTATAGTGCCAAGGCTCATAAACTTAAATTTTAAATCCTTGCTCTGTATACGGCGGCGTATCATCGCCGTATTCATAAGCACGCTCTCTATAAAGCCCTCGTGAGAGCCAAAAAGCATAGCTTCGTTTTCGGGCTCAGAGGGAGAACGAAGCATAAAGCCCTTCGTGGACAGCCACATTCCCACACAGTAGCCGTCAACCAAAAAGACAGTATCACCGTAAAGAATTTTTTCACAAAGCTTTATTATGTCGGTTTCCTCGTAAGCTTCATTGGAAGCTAAAACCTTGCTTTTAAAATCCTCAAAGCTAATGCTTCTTTCCTTTAAGGAATTGAGCGCCTGTCCTATGAGAAACTGGTCAACAATCTGATTGCTTACCATTCCGTCTATATAAATTACGGCGCATTTTACACCGCTTTTTGCAGTTATTTCTCTTATTCTGAAGGTGTCATCGTCTTTAAAAATTTCTTTTAATTGCTTTAAATTTTCAGCTAAAGAACACGTAAGTTGCATATTATTCCTCTTCATCATCAGATATTACCTTTATTATTTATTTAAAAAGCTGAAAAATTCAAAAGTAAGGTAAATTTTACTTGACAAAAAGGGCTTTATCGACTATAATGTATGTAAAGTTAAAAGCTTTACAGAGAAAGGGGGCGAGGTAATGTACGAAAAGGATTTAAGGCTTTCAATATTACTTGATTTTTACGGTGAGCTTCTTACTGACAAACAGCGTCAGGCAATCGAATATTATTACGATGAGGATATGTCGCTTTCGGAAATTGCCGAGCATCTTTTTATCAGTCGTCAGGGCGTTCGTGATTCCATAAAAAGAGGAGAACAAATGCTTTACAATATGGAAGCTAAATTAGGACTTGCGGCAAGATTTGAACAGCAAAAGAAAAATGCCGATGAAATTCTCCGTCTTACAGGGGAGATAAGCGATATAAATCTCAAGCGTTCCTGCGTTCCGGATATTTCCGTACGTGCCGACAAGATAACAGCTTTAGCAAAAGAAATTTTGAGATAGGGTGAACTTTTATGGGATTTGACAGCTTGTCCGACAAGCTATCAGCCGCTTTTAAAAAGCTCAGAGGCAAAGGTAAGCTTACCGAGGCGGACATAAAAGAGGGTATGCGTGAAATAAAGCTTGCTCTGCTTTCAGCCGATGTTTCTTTTAAAGTGGTTAAAGCCTTTATAGCTAAGGTTACCGAGAAAGCTATGGGAGAAGAGGTTTTGCAAAGCCTTACTCCTGCTCAGCAAATCGTTAAAATAGTAAATGATGAATTGGTTGCTCTTATGGGCAGCGAAAATCAAATGGTGCGTTTTTCCTCAAAGCCGCCCACAGTTATTATGCTTGTAGGTCTGCAGGGCGCAGGTAAAACAACCCATTGTGCAAAGCTTGCGGGCTATTATAAGAAGATGTCCAAAAGGCCGTTGCTTGTTGCCTGCGATATATATCGTCCTGCGGCAATAAAGCAGTTACAGGTTGTGGGCAGTCAGGTTGATGTTCCCGTCTTTACAATGCCTGAAGGAACAAGTGCAGTTGATATTGCTAAAAAAGCAATAGCACACGCTAAGGATTACGGCAACGATATTGTTATTATAGATACCGCCGGCAGACTTCATATTGATACAGTTCTTATGGACGAGCTTAAAGATATCAAGGAAGCTGTCAATGTAAATGAAATTCTCTTGACTGTTGACGCTATGACAGGTCAGGATGCTGTAAACGTTGCGGAAAGCTTTAATAATGCCCTTGAAATTGACGGCGTTATCTTAACAAAGCTTGACGGTGATACAAGAGGCGGTGCGGCTCTCTCCGTTTTGTACGTTACGGGAAAGCCTATCAAATTTTGCGGCGTAGGCGAAAAGCTTTCAGATATTGAGCCTTTTTATCCCGACAGAATGGCTTCAAGAATTTTAGGTATGGGTGACGTTTTGTCCCTTATCGAAAAAGCGGAGCAGTCTATTGACGAGAAAAAGGCGGCAGCTCTTGAGAAAAAGCTGAGAGAAAACAAATTCGACTTAGAGGATTTTCTTGAGCAGCTTCGTCAGATAAAGAAAATGGGTCCTTTGGATAAGCTTCTGGAAATGGTTCCGGGAGTTGATAAAAAGGCGCTTGCCGAAACTCAGGTTGACAGTTCTATGTTTGACCGTACAGAAGCAATAATTCTTTCTATGACCAAAAAGGAAAGGCAAAAGCCCGAGCTTCTCAATGCCTCACGCAGAAAAAGAATTGCGGCGGGAAGCGGCACAAGAGTTGAAGATGTCAACAAGCTTATGAAATCATTTGAACAAATGCGTCAGATGATAAAGCAGATGAACGGCAAAAAGGGCAGAAAAGCTCTTATGAACAAATTTCGGTAATTGACTGTATGCCAATGGCAAACGGTTGTATTATATAGATTTTTATTCGGAGGTGAAATAACAATGGCAGTAAAAATTCGTTTAAAGAGAATGGGCGCAAAAAAAGCACCGTTTTACCGTGTAGTTGTTGCAGATTCCAGATATCCCCGTGATGGAAGATTTATCGAGGAAATAGGCACATATGATCCTACCAGAGAGCCTTCAGCAATCAATATTGATGCAGACAAGGCAGCTCAGTGGATGAAGAACGGAGCACAGCCTACAGATACCGTTAAGGCACTTATGAAGAGAAGCGGAATAATCGACTAATTTTCTGAAATTAAAAGGCACAGCTGTTTTCCCGACGGATAAACAGCTGTTGTCCCGTGTGCCAATGATTTTTATCCGTCGGAGAAAAGGGGCTTATTATGCAGGAATTGCTTACATTTTTAGCCAAATCTCTTGTAGAAAATCCCGATGAGGTTAAGGTTGTCGACGCAGGTACCGAAGACGGTGTTCTTACCCTTAAGCTTTCCGTTGCTCCCAACGATATGGGCAAGGTAATAGGTAAGCAGGGAAGAATTGCAAAGGCAATCCGTACCGTTATCAAAGCCGCAGCAGTAAAGGAAAATTTGAAGGTTAATGTCGAAATAGTAGATGCGCTGTGAGTTTTGTTAATACCGTGGAAAAGTTAAAGCGGTAATTTGTGTAGTTTTACTATTGCACAAATTACCGCTTAATATTATTATATATATATCATTAGCACTCAAACGTTACGAGTGCTAACCGCAAAAATAATCATACAAAATCAGGAGGTTCTAATATGAACATCAAACCTTTAGGTGACAGAGTAGTTATTAAAATGGTAGAAGCTGAGGAAACAACCAAAAGCGGAATTATTTTAACAGGTGCAGCAAAGGAAAAGCCCCAGGTGGCAGAGGTTGTTGCAGTAGGCCCCGGCGGAAACGTTGACGGTAAGGAAGTTGTTATGAGCCTTAAAGTAGGCGATAAAGTAATAACAAGCAAATACAGCGGAACAGAGGTTAAATTCGGAGATACTGAATATATAATAGTAAGACAAAGCGATATTCTCGCTATTGTTGACTAATACAATAAGTATAATTTCCAAGCTATTTAACTAACAGTATATAAAGAAAGGTGACTAATTATGGCAAAGAACATTATTTACGGCGAGGAAGCACGTAAGGCTCTTCAAGCCGGAGTTGACAAATTGGCAAACACAGTTAAAATCACATTGGGCCCCAAGGGAAGAAATGTTGTTTTAGATAAGAAATTCGGCGCTCCCCTTATCACCAATGACGGTGTTACAATCGCAAAGGAAATCGAGCTTGAGGACGCTTTTGAAAATATGGGCGCACAGCTTGTAAAAGAGGTTGCTACAAAAACAAACGACGCCGCAGGTGACGGTACAACATCAGCAACTGTTCTTGCACAGGCAATTATCCGTGAGGGTATGAAAAACATCGCTGCAGGCGCAAATCCTATGATTATCAAAAAGGGTATCCAGAAGGCTGTTGACAGTGCAGTAGCAGCAATTAAAGAAAATTCTCAGAAGGTAAACGGAAGCGACGATATTGCAAGAGTTGCAACTGTTTCCGCTGCTGATGAATATGTTGGTAAGCTTATTGCAGAGGCTATGGAAAAGGTTTCTGCTGACGGCGTTATCACAATTGAGGAGTCAAAAACCGCTGAAACATACACCGAGGTTGTTGAGGGTATGCAGTTTGACAGAGGCTATATAACTCCTTATATGGTTACTGATACAGATAAAATGGAAGCAGTAATCGACGATGCTTTTATCCTTATTACAGATAAGAAGATTTCCAACATTCAGGAAATTCTTCCCTTGCTTGAGCAAATCGTACAGGCAGGCAAAAAGCTTGTTATTATCGCTGAGGATGTTGAGGGCGAAGCACTTTCAACCCTTATTGTAAACAGACTCAGAGGAACATTTACCTGTGTAGCTGTTAAAGCTCCCGGCTTTGGTGACAGACGTAAGGAAATGCTCCGTGACATCGCTATTCTTACAGGCGGTGAGGTTATCTCCGAGGAGCTCGGTCTTGACCTTAAGGAAACAACTCTTAATCAGCTCGGTAGAGCAAGACAGGTTGTTGTTCAGAAGGAAAACACAATTATTGTTGACGGCGCAGGCGCGCAAGACGAAATTAAAGCAAGAGTTTCTGCTATCCGTACAGCTATTGAAACAACTACAAGTGAGTTTGACAAGGAAAAGCTTCAGGAAAGACTTGCAAAGCTTTCCGGCGGCGTAGCTGTTATTAAGGTTGGCGCAGCAACCGAAACAGAAATGAAAGAAAAGAAATTAAGAGTAGAGGATGCTCTTTCAGCAACTAAGGCTGCTGTTGAAGAGGGTATCGTAGCAGGCGGCGGTACAGCATTTGTAAATGCTTCTAAAGCAGTTGCCGCTTTGGTAGACACTCTTGAGGGCGACGAAAAAACAGGCGCTAAGATTATTCTGAAAGCTCTTGAAGAGCCTGTTCGTCAGATTGCTGCTAACGCAGGAACAGACGGCTCTGTTATCCTTGACAGAATTTTAAATGCAAAGGAAGCAAACTTCGGCTTCGATGCATACAACGAAGAATACGTTGATATGGTTAAAGCAGGTATCGTTGACCCTGCAAAAGTAACCCGTTCAGCTTTACAGAACGCGGCATCGGTTGCTTCTATGGTGCTTACAACAGAATCCCTCGTTGCAGACATCAAAGAAAAAGAACCTGCAAATCCCGCAGCTATGGGCGGCGGAATGGGCGGAATGTATTAATAGCCTATGTGGCGCACTTCATTACGAAGCGCGCCACATTTTTTCTTTCTTATTTCTTATTTATTCTTTCTTCTTTTAGGCGAGATTAGAGGATTTTATCTTTTTAAAGAATAAGAACCTGACCCGCCTACGCATTAAAATTGCGGGCGGGTACCCCAGAACCTTGTTGTTTTCACAATAAGAACCTGACCCGCCTACGCATTAAAATTGCGGGCGGGTACCCCAGAACCTTGTTGTTTTCACAATAAGAACCTGACCCGCCTACGCATTAAAATTGCGGGCGGGTACCCCAGAACCTTGTTGTTTTCACAATAAGAACCTGACCCGCCTACGCATTAAAATTGCGGGCGGGTAAGGGTCGGACGCTTAAGGACAGTTTTAAAATTTGTTCTCATCGCTCGATATATTGCACCACAGGCTGCTATCAAAGAATCTAAGTAATTAGATTTATAAAGCAAACTTATCCCTCTGCCAAAAATCGGCAGAGGGATTTTTATGCACCAAATAAGGTACAACACTTTATTTATAATATACTTGTCCAATAAAAAAGATTATGGTATAATTAATGAAAAGCTGAAAGGAAAAAAGAAATGACTAACGATAATATTGCTAAGAAATTGAAAGATTTTCTGCTAAATATTGAGTGCCTATCTCCTCTTGAAAAATCTTCTTTTAACATTTTTGATGTATTGAAAATTGCAAGAACAGAAATTAGACATAGTAATGTTTTGGCATGGCTTTTAAATCCAAACGAAAATCATGGATTTGGCAAAGCATTTATAGCACGATTGAATTCGTATATTGCCAAAGATGGTCTTGTTACGGATGATGTTGCCTTTAAATTGCTCACAATGAAGTATTCCGATATTGTGGTATATAGGGAATGGCAAAATATAGATATTTTAATTGAATCTCAAAAAGAAAAATATATTTTGTGTATTGAAAATAAAGTTGATTCCCAGGACCACGACGGACAATTAGACAAATACTATAATGTTATTGAGGATAAATATCCCGAATTCACAAAAATATATTTATATCTTACACCAGAGGGATTAGCTCCTTTACAAGACAGCAACTCTGCGTGGGGATGTATAAAATACGAAACTATTATTCGTATTATAGAAACAGAACTTGAAAAAGCAATATATGATTCTGAAACTGTGAATTTTATACGTTCTTATTTAAACACTTTAAGGAGAGAAACAATGGAAAACAACGAAATTATTGAATTATGTCAGCAAATATATGCGGAACATAAGGAAGCATTAGATTTAATTTTTGAAAACCGTCCTGATAGATTACAAAACGTTTCTGAGTTTTTTAAAGACTGGTGCAAAAAGCAACATGAAAAAGGCCTTATTTATTTAGATGAAGAAAAATGTTCTAAATCCTATATACGATTCAGGACACCATTTACAAAGAAGTTTCCTTTGCGGTAGTGAACGGTGTATCTACGCTTGTGAAGGTTTATGGGCCGTTGCATCCTTTATACCTTGTTTATCTGCTCAGCTATTTCGCCGCTATGGTTACGGTCATTATCCGTGCGCAGGTCAAGAAGACCATCGATACCACAGCACGCGCTGTTATCCTTGCAATTGCGGTATTTGTAAATATCGGCGTTTGGTTCATCGAGCAGATGACGAGCATTGAATTTGAAATGCTGTCTATTTCCTATATCATCAGTGAACTGTTCTTGCTCGGCATCCACCTTGTTATGAACGAATACCAGCGTATGAAGAAAATCGTCAAGCAGGTCGAGTCGGTACAAGGCTTTTTCGATGCCGAATCATCCACACCGGATGTGATGCTTGAAAAGCCGGTGGAGGACGAAGCCGCCTTCCCTGAGCGCATTGAGGTCTTTATGATGGGACTGAAAACGCTGACACCGACAGAGCGGAAAATCTATGATGCGTATATTGCCAGAGTTACCACCAAGGAGATTATGGCGAATATGAGCATTAAGGAAACCACCTTGAAATATCACAATCGAAACCTTTACGGGAAATTGGGTGTATCCTCCCGTAAGGAACTGCTTGAAATACATAAGCATATTAAATCCGTACAAGCTACGTTTGAGGAGGCAAACAATGTCACTGGCAAATAGGTTAAATCAAATTATTGACGAACAGAAGATCTCCAAGCGTGAGTTTGCAAAACGGGTTGGAGTTTCCGAAAACTATGTTTATACACTGACGGGTGAGAGTAATAAAATCACCACACTTTCTCCAATGCTCGCAAAGGTCATTGCAATGGAGTTCGGCTACGATGCCGAGTGGATACTGCGTGGCGACAAATAGGTATGACAAAAGCCGAATGAGTTTTAACGCTCATTCGGCTTTTTCTGTGACAGTTTGAATATTTAGTTTTGACTGCAACAGAGTATGTATTTCTGACGCATATTTGAATGTATTATACTCCTTTCTAAAATCGCCGAAAAACCCTGTTTTGACACCAATGCGTCGGGTGGGGCAAACCAGCGAAAATCCTAGTGTTTATGCGGGTTTTAGGCGGTTTGCCCTATTATAACGCATTCCTCTATACGTCTTACTATTCCAGTAGCCTTCATAATATAATGAACTCCTCTTTACTTAATTTAATGAATAATGAAAAATGAATGATGAATATTGAATAATTAAGGTGTGCCTGCGGCACATTTTATATTCGTCGGCTTTGCCGACACCGCAACTATTAACTATTCACTCGCAAGGGGTCTCCTTGCGGTATCGTGATGTTAGTATTTGTTATTAAAAGAAATTTATACTGCCGCAATTTA
>SVMS01000020.1 GCA_015067255.1 Oscillospiraceae bacterium | reverse complement strand
ATTCTGCCACAAGATTGGCCTTGACTATGTATCCTGCTCTCCCTTCAGAGTACCGATAGCTCGCCTTGCTGCTGCACAGGCTGCTATAAAGGAAATGAAGTAATCGGAAAAATCCGAGCATTTCAGTTCCAACTCAATCGGGAAAATGCCGAAGATTTCATTAAAGCATTTCGCCCGAACCAGCGACTCCACTCCTTCGATGATATAACCGATGAAGTGTGGATTTAGCTAGTAATATCAAGCATTTAGCCCACTATCGAAAAAATTCGGTAGTGGGCTTTTTGTATGTTCGCACGTTTGTTATAGCTCTGTATTTCTACTAAAATGCACCCGTAATTCAATAAAGAAAGAGAGGTGCCAAAATACTGCAAAATCGGAATAGCTTTGAGTGTAGTTTTCAAAAACTATACCGATTACGTATAGTGAATTTATGAATAAGATAGCCGAATTTATTAAAATGGAGCGTAAAGCCGCCAATCTAACCCAAGAGCAGTTTGCTAAGCTCTCAGGAATCGGTCTCCACGCCCTCCGCGACCTCGAACAAGGTAAAGACAACATCACACTCCATAAAGTCAACCAAGCCCTCGCAATGTTCGGTATGGAAGCCGTACCGGGCAGAAAGTGGGATGAATCATAACTACCGGCCGTGCCGGTAGTATGCACTGCCCCCTTAGGACATAAGACCGGCCGAGTCTATAGACTCGTCGAAAGGTTTGCCAACCGCAACACTTTCACCGGCTGCTCCTAAAGGGGCTTTTTATTTGCCTTCTTTTACCTGCTGTCCCATAAAGGTGTCTACATACTCTACCAATGACATTTGATCGTATGATATATCTTCCTGTAACTGATTTCGTATGTACTCCGCAATCGCTTTTTATTTCTTCCTACTGTATCTACATAGTACCCTCTACACCAAAAATGTCTATTGCCATATTTATATTTCATATTGGCATATTTCTCGAATATCATTAAACTACTTTTCCCTTTTAGATATCCCATTATTTGTGCTACACTATATTTGGGTGGTATCGATACCAGCATATGTATATGATCTTTACATGCTTCTGCCTCTATTATTTCTACCTGCTTATATTCACATAATTTCCTTAGCATTATCCCTATATCTCCCTTTATCTTTCCACAGATTACCTGGCGTCGATATTTGGGGGCGAAAACTATGTGATATTTGCAATTCATTTCGTGTGTGCTAAACTATCTGTATCAAGTTTCATTACTTGATTCCTCCTTCGTCTTTTTACTTGTGGTTGGCAAACCCACTTCTATTTTAGACGAAGGAGGATATTTTTTCTACTCATAGCTAAAGCTTTTTGGAACTACCAGCACTGCTGGTAGTATTCGTTACACAATAAAAACTGCCTAACAAAATGATAGGCAGTAGTTTGGCTAGTTTTTTTTGTAAATGCGTATATATTTCGTCGATTTATTTTTTTAATTTCTCAACTATTCTTCTGCTGTCTGTTTTTTGAAAACTCATCTAACAAATGGTTTATTTCCTTCAACTCTGTAAGTATTTCGGCATTTGAAGTATCATTTTTAACAGAGTGCTCAATCACTGTTATACTTTGCTTAATGTCGTTAAGATAATCGACTTTATTGTTTCGAAACAACGGCAGTAGTAATATTATACGAGCTGATTGAGATTATGGTGCGTGGATTCAAATTCCGCCAAAGAATCCAAGTCTTGCGACGAATTGCATACTCGACTTTATACAAAAATGAGTTCGGAGTAAAACCGAACTCATTCTATTTTCAATTACAGGGTAAGTGCCTCTAAATTTATACCGCTTTCCCAAGGTCGATACATCGTTCCCGAGGGGAGCCCTTCAAGATAGTATTCAGACCACGCTCCGCAATCGTCACGCATATCAACAATTGTTTTTTTGAGCTTTTCTATAAGCTCGGGATGTCTGTCCTTTAAAGCGTAAATCATTATTCCGTAATCGTAACCGACTACCTTTTCATCATAACAGCGACAGCCGTTATCCAAAAACTTCTGTGCAAGCTTTTCGCACTCTCCGTCAAGGATTTCCTTATCTATGAGAGTGGAGCCGACATAGATTGCCATAAGCAACGGTGATTGCAGATGATAAAGCTTATTATAGCTTTCATTGGGAGCGTCAGGCTTATCATAACAATTAAAGCAAACATAACGATGATTCTTGTTTAGAACTCCTACTCCTAAGCCGTGACCGCACATTCTTATACCGTTTCTGAATTTAGGCTCTCCCACACCGTCGTAATAATGGGGATTGTTGCACATAAGCACGCCGTCAACAAAAAAATTCTTTTTAAAGCTTTTTTCTATTATCTCTATATCGTTTTTGAAAACATCTCTCAGCTCATTTGAGATTTCAAGTGCATCTGCAAGCTTTAAAAGTTCTGTACAGCATTTATGGTAAAGCATCGTCGCTTCCATAGAGCCGTGATTTATAACCTCTCTGGGAAGGATAAAGCCTGCTATATAGGTTTCATCTCCGTTGAAGGGAAGCATACCGTTGTAAAGAATTGAATGTTGCTGCATAATGCACCATTCTATGAGCTCAAAGGCATCCTTAAGAGTTTGAAGCTTTCCTGTCTTTTTTGCATAATCAAGAAACATAAGCACCATATATGCAGTAATTTCCGTCTTGTCGTTTTCATGAATATGAAAAGCATAGGAATCTGTTCCCTGAGCATTATGTATACAGCCGTACTTTTTGTATATATTCAGATAATATCTCAATAGCTTTTCAGACTCTTCAAAAGCGCCTAAGGAAAGCAAGCCTCTGTTTACTCCGTAGCTGTCTCTTATATAAGCAAGACGATAAGGATATCCTGCAAGCACTCCGCCCGACTCAGACTGCTGAGATTTTATAAGCACATAAATATCATCGTGAATTTCTTTGAGAAGCTCGTCCTTAACGCCCGAATTTTTTTCTCTTTTCAAGGACATTTCTTCCCATTTTTTCTTTGCTGCATTATATATATTCTCTAAGCTTGAATAAGCAGTTTCTTTTGCATAATAATATATTTCATCAAAGCTAACGCCGAAAAATATAGATATTGTGCCCTTTTTACCGCTTATTTTTATTTTTTTATCATCACATTTTTCAGAGCAAAGCCCGCCGTCGCATTTAATGCCGAAATAGTACGGTCTTTCAGATACAAAGCCTCTCCATATATCCTCATTTATAGAGTATATATACAGCTTTTCACCCTCTGCAATTTCTCCGTAATAAAAATTCTTCATCCCGCAAGTTTCTTCAGGCACCTTATAAAAGCTTTCTATTTTTTCCGAATGAAGATAAAAAACCGCTTCCTTTGAAAAATCAACAGTTCTATATAATATAGACTTATCAGCGTGACAAAAATCAGTAATTTCTCCTTGATTTTCACCGTCAGACACAGTGTAATTCCATATGTTTGTATTTTTTACTCTTTTCTGAGTAAATTCAAAATCCCGATTTGAATATTCAAGTCTGCAGCCCACCGGAACGCCATAGTGAGGTCCTGCTATTTGAAATAAATCAATTCCCTTTGCGTATGCAGAAATTTTTCCGTTTGCTACACAATGTACAGTTCTGTTATCTAAATTTTTCATACATTCCTCACAGTAATATCATAGAACGTTTTTGAGTTCTGAATTCACTTGGTGTTAAGTTTGTATACTTTTTATATACTTTAGTAAAATAGTTTGCATTCTTAAAGCCGCACTGTTTTGCAACAAAGTCAATAGTATAATCAAGATTATACAGCATAGCCATCGCATTCTGAAGACGCACCTTAGTAAGATATTGAAGAGGCGTCATTCCTACTGCATCTTTAAACTTTGAATTGAGATAATAAGGGGAAATAAAGCCCGCCTGCGCAATATCATAGTTTGTAATCTCGCGGCTGAAATTAGTGTTTATAAACTCAATACAAAGAAGCACTGATTCTGCATTGCTTGAGGTCTGTCCGTTGATAAACAGATATTTGTGAAGCACTGTAAGAAATTTATAGGCATAAAGAGAATTGTCTAAAAAGGTATCAAAAGGCTGAACGTTGAGAATTTCCGTATCGTTGATTTTTGTTGTTGTGGTGGATTTTTCCACAAGGTCAAAAAGCTTATTCCATTGGCGCATTACAGGATTGTTCTCGTCCTTAATATTAAAGGTATGCCCGTAATTGTTGACTATAGGCGACCAAAAAGGAATTGCCGAAAATGAAATAGATAAAAATTTGAATTCCCAACAGTCAGAATCCTCGGGCAACCAGTATTTATAATTACCCGGTCGCTCGATTAAGAATACGTCTCCTGCTTTTTGAACGTATTTTTTCTCGTTTATCTGTAAAACGCCCTTACCGCTCATAGTATACTGAAAAACGCAAACGGACTCCTTGCTTTTTTTACAGTCCCAGACGTAGTTAAGTTCATCTGTTTTCAATCGTTTTTCATATCCTATGGCATCAACAATGGGATGATTCGGGTATTTATTTTTGTCAAGAGTAGTTATAAAATAATCTTTAATTACCATATTTCAACCCCCTCTTTATACATAATAATATAATAAAATAGTTATCATTTGTCAAAATTCTATTATTTTCCAAAAAGAACCTGAATTGATTTTACAGGACTTTTTTCAGTAGGCTCAATATTTATATTATCTGTTAAATCTACAAATTCCAAACCGCTTTTTTTATCAATACATTTTCCGTTTCCGATGTATTCAATTTCAAAATTATCTTCATCAAGGCATTTATCAGTTTCAACACCGATAATTAAATCTCCGCGCCAGAAGCAAAATCTTTCATCTTTAATAAGCTTTCCTAAAGCTTTTTCTGTATATATCGGAATATCAAAGGTAAGAAGAATTGAATTTTCTCCGTCAGAAAGCTTAACCATTTCAAATCCACCTACATTTGAAATGCTTTGTTCTTTTCCGTTTACAATAAGCTTGCTTCCCTTTGCAAAATCAGGAACATACAGAGCTATTGTATCTATTTCAGTATTGTCTGTCATAACAGCTTTTATGCTGATTTTTCCTTCCTTTGGATATTCTGACCTTTCCTCGATTTTTAATCCGTCAAGCTTTACACAAGAATCTATGTATTGAGTGAAATACAAAGTTTTTTCATCTGATACAAAGGAATTGCGAATATAATTTGATATTCCGTCTGCACCGCGCATAGTACAGCACCAAAAAGCCTCACACAAGCCAGAATCAGCATCTGCACGAAGTATTCTCTCCTCAGGTCCTATACAAATATCACAGCCAAAGCCCCCGTTATAGCGCTGTGCAAAGCTGAATGCGTTATAATAAATACGGCTTGCTGTTTTTAAATAATATATATCTTTGGTTTGTATAAACATTTCAAAGCAAAGCAGATAAGAATCTGTTATTGCGCAAGGCTCTGTCCACTCATGGCGGCAAAACCAGTTAAAATTAGCATAGTTAGGCGTTGCGCCGTAATCAAGATACAGCTTAAACAAATTTTTAGCAAAATCAAGATATTCCTCTTTGCCTGTTACCGCATAAAATCTTACAATTCCTCTTGTTGCAGCAAGAGTTGCGTGAGTTTGCATACTTATTTTGACAAAATCTATCTTTTCAAAGGTAGAAATCATTTCTTCAAGTAATACCTTTACTCTTTCATCGGGAAACATTTCATACATCTGCGAAAGAGCGTCAAGACACATATAGGCACAGCCTGTATCTGAGGAGGTTTTCCAGTTGTTTATAACAGCGCCCGTAAGAGTACCGGACTTTTCTCCTGTATAAACTCTGTCCTCTTTATTTGTCGGATATTCTATATAATGATTTTTTACAGGCAAATAAAGATTTTCAACAATTGTCCATATTTTCTTAAGGATTTTTTTGTCGCCTGTCATATCATAATATTCAAGAAGGGCTCTCAAAAGCCAGTTGTGAGATGAAAGCTGCTGTTCATCATAGATACCTTCCTGTACCTCTCCCAAATAGCCCTTTTCATTTTCAAGTTCATCAACCAATTCAAGTAAACGCTCAAGATATGCGCCCTTTACTCCTGTCGCCTTAGAAAGCATAACAACACCTAAAAGTGTTCTGCCTATCCAATCGCTCGGCCAAGGAGTCTCCTGTTCCATTTTTCTTACATACTCGGGCTGATATATTTTTGACTCAAGTCTTGACAAGCTCTTTATTGCTCTGTAGCCTACGTCCCCATATCCATTTATTTGTGAAAATGATAGCTTCTTCATTTTAAATTTTTCTCCTTATATTTTATCCTACTATTCCGGAACGTTCTATGCTTTCTACAAAGAATTTCTGAGCAACAAGAAACATTATTATTATGGGTGCGAGTATAATAAGAGCTCCCGCACTTTTAACAAGCGGAACATACATACCTACCATAATGTCGCCGTTTGCCATTTCCAAGAATTCAAGCACTTCCTGCGTAAAACGCTCTAAATTGACATACTGCATCGAAAGAACCTTTTGTGTAGTTAAAAACAGCTGTGAATAAACTACGTCGTTATATTGCCATACGATTGAGAAAAGTATTACCATTACTATAATTGTTTTTGCGTTAGGCACCATCAGAGTAGCAAAAATTCTGAAGGAGCCTGCGCCGTCAACCATAGCTGCTTCCTCAATTTCTCTTGGCATACCTGCAAAAAACTGTCTGAACAAATATATAAATATACCGCTTTTTATTCCCATTCCCGTTATAGAGAGAATGAAAAAGGGTGCAAAGCTGTTAAGAAGATTTGCAGGAGAGCCGTTTATAAGCTCTATTATTCCTAAAATATCAAAGCTTTTAAATTTCATATAAAGTGGCATCATAATAAGCTGAGGCGGTACAATTATTGTGAAGAGCAATATACCGAATAAAACAGGCTTCAGCTTAAAATTATATCTTCCGAAGGCATATCCTGCCAGCAAAGATGCAATAAGCGAAAAAAGCGTACAGCCAAGTGTTATAATAATAGTATTTTTAAATGATGTCCCATAATCCAACAGCATTGAAGCGACCTTGAAATTTTCAAGAGTAAAATTCTTAAAAATAAGAATTACCTCATTGTCCATAAGGTCAACTCTGGACATAAAGCCTCTTGAAATCATCAATATTACAGGGTAAAGTATGACAAAACAAAATCCGCTTAAAAATATTATCCTGAGAATTATACCAACAGCTTTTTTGCTGATTTTTAATGCTTTTAATTTAAGTAAAGAGCTATTCATTTTTAACCCCCCTGATAATAGATTTTTCTGTTAACAAAGAAAACAACAACGCCTAAAATTATTCCTATTATAATAAAATAAATCCAAGATAATGCCGAAGCATAACCGATATTGAATTTCTGTATTCCTTGATCATAAATATAGTCAAGTGTCGGATTAAGATAAGATGAGAAGGAATCCACTATTGTATAAACAATATTAACAAGCAATACGGGACCCATAAGGGGAAGGGTGATTTTCCAAAAGCTTTCCCACGCTGTTGCTCCCTCAACGTTTGCTGCCTCATACATTGATTCAGGTACTGAATACAGCCCTGCCAAAAAGATGAAAATAGGTATTCCGGACTTAACCATTATTTCAGAAAGACCTTCAATAGCATCGCTTATAAATTCAAAAAAAGCAGGGTCTATTCCAAACTCTGTAAAATACTCGCCAAGCTCAAAGGATTCCATTGCCGAAAAAAAGCTTCCTCCATCTGCCACAACAGCATTTTCCTGCGCCGCAGTAAGAGAGCTTGTATCACTCATCATATTTAAAAAAACATCTGAAGACAAAATTACGGTTAAGAAGAAAATTGCTTTTATCATAAAATCGCCCTTGAAGCGTTTCTTTAACAAAAGCGCAACAAAGAAAGCAAAAATCAACACTGTAGGCACATTAGAAAGCATTGTTATCAATGAGCTTAACAAAAGCTGCGGAAACTCTGCATCGCCTTGAAAAGCATATCTGAAATTGGAAATTCCTACAAAGGAAAAGCTGAGCGTTGATTTTTCAACGGTCTGAAAGCTATACACCGTAGTCTGAATAATTGCATAAATGAAAAACATAAGCACACCGACAAGCCACGGTGCAAGATATATGTAAGCCTGAAGCGACCTTTTTCTCTCTTGAGTCATTCTATTTTTCTTCAACGCTTAACACCTCTTTTTCGTAGCTGTTTGCTTTAACTGTAATTTCATTATACTGCTCATCATTATCGTTGTAATTAACATATATAGCTATTTTATCGCCATAGATTGTTTTATAGAAACCGTCTTTAATTTTTTCGTGTCCTGTTATATACATTCCCGAAACCTCAGACAAAACAGAATCTATGGTTTTATATATGTCTGCAATTTCTTGCTTTAAAACTTCAAAGCCGTTACAATAAAGATATGAAAAATCAGTATTTGCAGCACTGTTAAATTCTGATGAGAAAACTCTGAAATAAGGATTTTCTCCTCTTTCAAGACATCTTAAAACAGCCTCTTGTATATCCGATGCCTCATTTATAGGGGTACCGCTGTAATCAACAAGAGAGTGATAAACCATCTGATAAAAGGGAATTTGCTCATCTATATTCTTGTTTATTGAGCTTGTCAGATTTATAACCGCATCTGCATACTGCAGTGCAGCTTCATATGGGTTTGAAAGCACAAGCTCTCCGCTTTGTGAATATTTTTCAAGCTGTGCAAGAGAAATATTCTTTGCGTCCTGCCTTGTAATTACCACATCATCAGCATTATGAGAATATAGCTTTGTACCTAAATCGGTAAAGCTTATTCCTTCAAAATATGACTTTCCTAAGAATTTAACTAAATCATTGGTAAAGCTGCTGTATTTTAAAGGAGAAATAAGATATCTGTAGCCATCGTTTTTCATAGTTACAATATCATAAGAATATTTTTTAGCAATACTTTTATCTATTGTTTGGGCGGTATCGTTATAACGGTTAAAACCTGATGCATCCTTGGGAACGCTTAAAGCATCAATGCTTATCAAAAGCTCAACGCCCGAACTATTTGCTATATCTGAAAGCACAGAGCTTTTTCCGAGCTTATTTTCAAGCTTCAGCTTACTTATGCTCTCATTTTCAAGACCGCCCTTTAAAGCTCCCGATAAAATCATTTTTATATTATTTATGCTTTGGCTATTCAGATATTCAAGCATAGACTTTGCGCCCGAATAGCTTGTAAGAGCTGTTACGCCGTTGTATTTAAAGCCAAACAGGCTTTTATCCTCTCTTATAGAGCCTACTGCTGTAACAGTAAGAGGTACAGAATCGTTTTTCTTTTGAGTGAGAGAATATTTTTTAGCAGCATAGCCACGATAATAAGAAGCCAAATCCCCATAGGATATATCTTCTTTAGAAACAAAGCTGTATTTTACGCATATGTCTCCCTTGTACATTTCTTTCTGAACTACCTTAACATCGGACTGTAAGCCGCCGTCTCCCAATACCGCTGTTATGTAATTACGTACCTGAAAATCAGCCCATACTGAATTGAGTGAGGATTTAGTATTTGCTTTTTCAGCAGAAACGGTGCAAAGAGCATCACCGTTTTCTATAATTCCTATAAATCCGCTGTCTTTTTTATACATTCCGAAAAGAGCAAGAGAATTGTTGTTATCCGCTTTATTGCTTACTTTTCCTGCATCTGTATCGTTGCTTCCGTAAAGCGAGGTACTGTATTCCCCTGTATCATTCGCCGAAGCAGAGAAGAACAAAAGACCTCCGCTTTCATAGGGTACAAGCATCGCACCCTCTGTTTGTGAGGTTGCTCCGAAATATTTGTTAAGTGTAATTCTCAGCAAGGGCTTGGACTCGGTATATTTAACCTCATCCATAGGGATATTAACCCTCATGCTTTCGTTTTCAAGAGTATAGTAAACGGGGATTTCAAAATAAAGACGCTGTGAAGCAACAGTTTTTAAGCCGTTTTCCTCATTGTCTTTTTTTAAGTCCTCATCTGTATAGCTTATTCTTTCAAGAATTTGAGAAAGTAAGTTTATAGTTGTGTTTTTAGTGTCAGATAAAACATATGCTTTTTCCGTTTCACTATATTTATAATATATTTTTGCACGCTTTTTATCGTTTTCAAGAAGGGCCGGATGATTTACAAAAAGCTCTTCAAATCTTTTTTCGGAAAGCTTTTGCGGAATATCGGTAATATCACGTACTCCGTCTCCGAAGGTATAGATTACCTTAACGCCCCCATCGACAGCTTCAGTCTTGACTCCGTCTTTTTGTACCGACAGCTCATAGCTTGTAGCTGTCTTCTCTGTTTGCTTATCAAAATAGTTTATTATAAGCGCTGATTTTAAAAACATCTTTGTTTCCTGCGTTGCAATGCTGTCGCTGTCAGCTGACACAGATGTATTAAAATAAAGCTCTCCCGAACGCTTGTCGATAAGTGCGATATTGCCGTTTTCCTGTACGCAATAAAGAGCTAATATCCCATTATCGTAAAAAAGCTTATAGCCCTCAAGCAGCGCAGCCTGTTCTGCTGTCGGCTGATACTCTACTTTAGGAACTGATGTATATTCGGAATATATGAAATTTTCTTTTTTTACAGCTTCATATTGCTCTGCCTGCCGTCCGCATCCGCTTATAATAGAGGTTATAAGTATAAGCGCAACGAAAAACCTGATTTTCTTCATTCGGCGACCATTCCTATCTATTTTAATCTAAATGACAGTTCTTTGAAAATTGTTGCAAAGAATGTAAACATACGGGTAATTAAGCTAAAGAACAACAAATATACAAAAATTATTACTGCCGCAGCAACTATTGTAAGTATAGTAGTCAATACCATCTTTCCGAGAGAATATTGATGAACCGTCATCAGTCCGAAAAACAGCAGTGCTATAAACCAGACCATCGCACCGTAATTAAGTATATTTATATATACGCCTTCACTGTACGATGCAACATTTGTAAGTATTGTTGCGGGTATTGTTATAATACTTACAGGCAAGCAGGCATAACCAAAGGTCATAAATATATCTTTAAAAGTGCCTTCGCCTTCCATCAAGGTCGTAACTGACCAATTTGCAAGACAAACAACAATCAGCAATATGCCTACCTTTTCAAACTCAAAAAGAATATCTGCAAGCTTGAATTTTGTATCGTTAAATAAAAAGCTGGAAAATTCAGCACTTATAAAATTGGCAATTGCAAAAAGGATTATGCAAACAATTGCAACCCACATTTTCCCCTTTTTCTCGTGCTTCATATCCCAAAAGCCGTCAAACGGATGAGAAATTACGTGAAATGCAAATTTAATATCTGCTATCATTTATTTTTCCTCCTCCGTTTAAGTATTATCTTAACGATATAATAGGCAAGCACAAGCACCAAAATAATAACAAAGGCTTTACCTAAATTATCCATAGCCCATTGTTTACGCCACTCGCTGAAGGCTTTGTTATAACCGTCAAGCTTGGTAACACTGCTTCCCTTTATATTTCCCTTTAAGAAATTGTCCATTGCCTTTTCATATTCGCCGTTTCGCAAGTATATTCTTCCCAGCTGTGCATATGCAAGCTCATAATTGGCATTCATTTTTAAAACATTTTCCCAATTTTCAAAGCTCTCCTCAAACATTCCCTTTGAATACATATTATCTGCATCAATAGCTGTTTTTCCAAACTTAGAAAATGAAAAAGAAACAATGCTTCCGTCATATAAATCGGTAACGTACAGCTTATCGTTATTTACCGCAAGAGCAGCAGGGGCTGTAATAACGTCGCTTGCGTCATATACATAAAGCAAATATCCGTCCCTGTTATATGTAAATATTTTGCATCTTACAGAATCAATAGCAAAGTAATTACCGTTTTCGTTTGAATCTATATCGGTAAAAAGCGAAGCCTGAAAAGAAGCGTCGTTTGAAACGTTTATATCTCCGCATATTTTAACATATCCGTATCTGTTGAGTATATCGCTTCCCGAGGTGTTAAGCCTTTTTATAGGCTCCTCGCCCGTTGCAGCGGAAACAGCATAAATAAAGCCTTCATTATCAATGGAAAGATTGAAATATTCAACGGGAATAAACTGTGTAAGCTGTTCTGCCTGCTTTTCAGACATTATTTTCTTCCACATAAGCGTAATAGGGTCGTATTTAACCTTATCGCTTCCTACAAAAGCAATAAAATTTCCCGCTTCATCTATCTGCATAATCCCCTGATATTCATCAGAATTTATAATATAAAGATTGTTAGCGTTATCAACAGTTATTTTTTTAGGCAAAAACCTATAATCGCTTTCTAAAACATCTGATTTAGGACATAAATATTCTTTATTAAAAGTAAAATCCGAATTGAGCCAGACCACTCTTTTGTTTTGTGTATCACAAATATAAATTTGTCCGTCCGAGGTAACAAACATACCCTGCGGCTTTGCAAAGCTTTGCTTTTCTCCGTCTTTAATAAAGCCGTCCACAGTTGTTGTATGCTTCATATCTGCATCAAAAATATATATTTTTTCAGCTTCTGAATCAAGAACATATATATTCCCGATTTTATCAAAGCAAATATCCTTCGGCGCTTTGAGGCTAACGCCTGTATTCCTCATTGTATATACTTTTTCAGGCAGAAACGGATCGGGACAAGGTACAGTTGTAGTGCTTCCGGAATAAGTTGAATATGTATAGCTTGTTGTTGCACTGATGCCAAAGGAAGCAAAAACAAGCAACACAACAATTAAAGATATAATTTTTTTCACACCGTTTTCTCCTTTCATAAATGTTGAAAAAATATTAATCCTTCATTCCGGAGGATGCCATCGTTTCCATAATATTGCTTTGGGTTAAAATAAAGAAGATAATAGGAACAATCATCATAACAACAGCAACAGCAGCACCTGCTCCGGCTCTTGTTATACCGCCTGCGATAATCTGATTTAACGCATAGGGCAAGGTTTTAAGCTCCTCGCTGTAAATATACGTCGAGTTTGTTCCGTTCCACAAGCCTTGGAATGAGAATATTGCAAGAGTCAGCCATCCGGGCTTTGCATTTGGCATAACTATACGCCAGAATATTTTAAATTCGCCAGCACCGTCTATTCTTGCTGCTTCAAGTATAGAATCAGGAAGAACGCTGATAAAATTTTTCATAATATAAAGACCGAGGCTTGAGCCAAAGGCAGGAATTATTACTGCCCAATAGCTGTCAAGAAAATTGAGAGACGCCATTGTCTGATAATTTGCTATATCTGCAACTGTAGGCTGAATCATAAGGGAATATACTATTATTCCGAAAATGATTTTTTCACCCGGCACCTTATTTTTAGCCAGAGGATATGCACACATCGCAGCAATTATTATATGCCCGACAGTTCCTACAACAGATATAAGAATTGTATTGAAAGTATATCTTGAAAAAGGAACCCAGCTGGTTGTCATTAAATCCACAAGGGAAAAATAGTTATCGACTGTGGGCGATTCAACCCAAAATCTCGGGGGATATAAAAACAGCTCGTTTAAAGGCTTTATTGATTGCAGTACAGCCAATATAAGAGGAAGCGCACTGTAAAGACCAAAGACAAGCAAAACGATAAATATAAAAAGATTTCCCGTTTTACTTCTGTTTACCTTTTTTGCTTTGTTGGAAAATATTTTTTTAAGTATACGCTTATGTGATGCTTTCATTTATTTTCCAACCCTTCTTATGAATTTTTTTGCAAGGGTATTGGCAATTACGGACATAAGGAAGAGTACGGTAGCAATAGCCGCCGCATATCCTCTCTGATATCGTACTGTACCAAAATCCTGCAGATGATGTATAAGTAAATATGTAGCATAGTTTGTACTGGGAATACCGCATAAAATCTGTGCCACGTGTCCTGAGCCAAAGGCTGCAGTTATAGAAAGCACAGCTGAAAGCATAAGATGAGGTGCCATCATAGGAAGAGTAACATACCACAGCTCTTGCCAACGGTTTTTCATTCCGTCCACCGCTGCCGCTTCATAGTATGATTTATCAATAGTATTAAAGCCTGCTCTCAGGGTAAGAAAGGAGGTTCCAAGGCTTATCCATAGCTGAACCAATATTACTATCCACATCATATGGGTAGGGTCTTGAAGCCATTGTATAGGCTCATCAATAAACCCAAGCTGTAAAAGAAAGCTGTTGAGATATCCGTATATATCTCCGTCAAATACAACAAGCCATATTATAAATACGTTTCCCGCTATTGAGGGAGCGTATAAAATAGTTGTCATTATTGCACGCATAGAGCCTTCAAGCTCATTTACAACCCATGCAAAGAAAAGACACATTATATAGCTTACAGGTCCTGTTATAAGAGCAAACAGTATTGTGTTTTGCATAGCTGTCAAAAACAAATCGTCTTTAAAGAACAGCTTTACATAATTATCCATTCCGACAAACTTTGCGGGCTCAAATACATTGAAGCTTGTAAAGCTCATACCCAATGAATATATTACAGGCCATACAGTAAACAAAAAGAATATGATAAGGAAAGGAGCCATCATAAGATAGGATACTCTTTTTTTATATATTTCTTGAAGTAAAGCTGACGCTCTGTCGCGTATAGGATTGCGTACCACAGAATTTATCCCCTTTCTTAATCAAGTCCGAATTCTTTTCTCATTGAATCAATCTCGTCATTTATCTGTAAAGCATAGCTCATTATAGAATCTCTTGCCATTACACCGTTATTTATTACAAGCCTTGCCGCCATTGAAAGATATCTTGTTGTAAGATAGCTTCCGGGCACTTCGGGAAGGCCCTTTGCATTTTCAGACTGCTTTTTAATTACGTTTAACATTTTTGAATTCCAGGGAAGTCTTTCAAGAGCCTTTGCATTGGCTGTCGGAATTCTTGCAGACTCACCTAAAATTGCCTCCAGCTCCTGATTGAAAGCAACCTGAATATCAGCGTTTGTCCACCATTTCAAAAATTCCCAAGCCTCTTCTTTTTTCTTGGAATTTTTAAATATAACTGCTCCCGTACCCGTTCCGTAAACACAATTGTCATTTACATCATATCCCGGAACTCCTGTTACATCCCATTTTCCCATAAGCTCGGGAGCAGTCGCAACTATTTGATTGTAAAAGCTGTACTGGGTAATTACAATGGGACTTTCACCTGTTCTGAATCTTGTGAGAAGGTCAACCTTTTGGTCAACCCCGTATTTTGTATAAAAATCTGTCCATTCGTTAAAGGCTTCAATTGAAACCTCGCTGTCAAGTAATGTTTTGGTATACCCTTTATCATAAACCTCTCCGCCCTTTTGATATAAAAGAGCAAGGAAAAGCTCTATGCTGTCAGTAGATAAGAGGGGCAAACCAACTGTCATATATTTATTTGAAAGCTTGGGAATTATTGTATATAGCTCATCCCAAGTTTTAGGAACCTCTATTCCAAGCTCTGAAAGAACATCTGTCCTGTAAAACATAAGAGAAAATGCAAAGGTTTCAGGAAGTGCATATATTTCATCGCCGTATCTGAAGGAGGTGAGTGCTTCAGGGAAAAAGTCTGAGGTTGCCTCTTTAATATCGTCAAACTCCGAAAGATTTACAAGAGCGCCTCTGTATGCATAATTCATAGGATTTGCTCTGTCCTGTCCTATGGCAACATCAGGACCCATACCCGATGCTACCGCAGGAAGCAAGGAAGCCATATCAACAAGACGCACGTTAACATTTATCTTTTTCTGCGGTATAAAATAACTGTCAGTTAAATTTTTCAAGGCTGTAGCCTGGTCTCGACCGCTTCCTATGACATTTGCGCCGCTTGTTGCCGCTACTGTTGCTCCCATCCAAAGAGTAATACTTTCGGAAATATCTTCTGAATCAGTAAAAGAAATATTATTATAGTCATTTACAAAGGATTGAATAAACTGCTCTATTCCAAACACAAGGTTTTTGAAAAAGCCGCTGTTTGCCTTAGGCATTTCTTGTCCGACCGGCTCAAATACAAAATAATCTATCAAAAGGGGCTGATTTATACATTCAAGCACCCAGGAAGAAACATCGCTTATATTTGAACGGAAGGAGTCAAGCCTTGCAGGAATAGAAGAGGGCTTTTCTAAAAAGCTTTCAAGCTGAATTAAAAGCTTTTGTATTGATGCATAGCCTGTACTACTTCTGCCTGCAATACCCTCTAACTCTTCACAGACAGCTCTCAGTTCTTTTGACTGCTCTTCAAAGGCTGTCATTGCAGAGGGCAGTATTTTATCAATCTTATAATCTCTGTATGCATCTGGGCTGGGCCCGGTTATCATCATTACTTGTCTGTAGACGCTTGAAAGAAGCGTCATAGAGTCATTTGTTCTGTTTATAACGTCGGAAAGAATACCTATTGAATTGTAAAGAGTAATGGTATGTTCCCCTGCTGTCAAATAAAACTTATAGCTTCCTTCATCATTTTTAGGAGTAAACATCTGCCATTGACGGCTGTGTTTAACTGATATTTCCTCACACTCTGCAAAAGGAAGCTGTCCGTCAATATAAAGGCTTCTGTTAGAAACTGTTCCTGAATTGAAATTCTGCCTTAATCTCATTCCGAGATTATACCAGCCGTCCTCTTTTACAGTAAATTTCCAGCTTATCCACTGCTTAGGGATACTCCAATTTTCTCCGCCGATTGAATTAAGCTTTGTATAAACTGTGCTTATAGGCTCGTTAGCCGCAGATGAACGGTCTGAAAGAGGGAATAAGCTTGCATCTGATTTAAGATACGTATCCTCTGCCTGAAATTTGATTTCTCCGCTTGCCTTTGCGGTGTTATTTGAATTGGCAGAAAGGTATTCGCTGTAAGAAGGTACCTGCTCCTTACGGCAAAGCTTTATATATTTAAGCTTCATAGGCTCCGAAAGATATGTAAGCTCTAATTCGTTTTCTCCGCTTTCAAAATTAAACTCAAAAACGGTATCACTTTCAATTCCGCTGCCTGTAACATATCTTTCAGCAAAAACTTCTTGTTCTTTTTGCTGCGGACGGTATTCGTTGCCTTCTTTTTTAAAACTCTCTGCATCCGCAAAAATTCTGCAAAGACCTATACTTGCCGCCGAATCAAAGGGGACCTTTCCGTTGATTTTTATTCCTCTTTCAATGGTCAGTCCTTTTCCCTCGGCAGCAGCATAGCAAAGCGCCAAATTATACATTCCCGCCTCTACAATGTTAAGCTTATATTTCACAGTACATCCGTCGGGAATATAAAGAATCTCTCCGTCTGCCTGCGGCTGTGTTCCTTCGTATGAGGAAAACTCCATAGCTTTGATAACTATTTCTTCGGTTGCTTTATTCACCTGTGCATTTTGCACCTTATATTCTGAATAATCGGATGCGACATTGGAGGAAGACAGTGTAGTATCTTCCTCTGATGAAGCAATAATTAAGTTGCCCAACATTATACTTATAATGACAAGAAATGCTATAATTTTTTTCATATTTATTACCCTATTATAATAATGATTGCAGTTTGTCGAAACGCTTGAAAGCGTTTCGACAAACTCTTATGAATTATTCGTAATCTTCCAGATTGATTCCGTTTTCAATAACATCAATTTTGCTTTGAATTTTTGAAGAGTAGCTTTCTACTGCGGCTTTAGGAGTAAGCTCATTTGCAAGAAGCTTATCTGTCATTTCTCCGTATACGTTAAGAATGCCCTCATAATTGTAAAGATTGGTGTATTTTGTAAGAGCCGCACCCTCGATGTAGCATTTTTTATTATTACCTACAAGGATATCAAGCATCTGGTCATTTTCCAATACTTCATCATAATAGCTCTCGATTGTTTTGGGGTATTCCTTTGTTTCTCCCCAATAGCCCAAAGCATCTGCAAGAACTGCCACTATATCTTCGGGATTTTTTGCAAGAGAGGGAACAACCATTGTTCTTGGGGGTGTAAGTCCGGGAACAACATAGTCGGTTGCATCTTCACCCTTGGGGAAGTAAATCCAGCCGAGATTTTCAGGCTTCATACCTGCATTCTGGAAAGCAGGGCCTGCCCATACACCGTAAGCTGTCATAGCAACCTTGCCTGTGGAGAACATATCAAGCACAGAGGGGTTGCCCCATTCCTCAATCAAAGCCTTGGAGGGAATGGACTTATCAACGTTGTAAAGGTCAAGCACATACTGCATAGCGTTTATATTTGCGTCTTCTGATATTTTAAGCTGAGCCTTTTCGCCGTTGATGTCAATGAATGTACCGCCGTTTGCAAGCATAAAGGAGCTGAAAATTTCTTCTCCTGCAAAGCCGTAAACTGTGGTCTTACCGTTTTTAACCTGAGTAAGCTTTTTACAAACCTCTCTGAAGGTTTCAAAGGTCCAGGTGTTGTTTTCTACATATTCCCATAAATCAGGAATATTAGCCTGACTTAACATACTCTTGTTATACCAGATTGCATAGCCTGTTTCAACGGGATGTACGGGAAGACCGTATCTGTCGCCCCTCCATACGCCTACGGAAGAAACAAGGGGATTAGACCAGGTTTTGTCAGTTTTAAAATCATAGTGTTTGCTCATATTGAGAATAACGCCCGATGCAGAATAAAGAGGACATACATTGTAGCCTCTCATAACAAGAGCATCGTAGTCAGCTGTACCTGCGAGATAGCTCATAACGAGATTGTTATATGTTGCAATTTCGTCTGAAAACTCTATAAATTCGAAATTACAGCCGAATTTTTTTGCTGTCTGCGCAAAGGAATCCTTTTCATCCTTAAGGTCGGGAATATTCCAACCGTTAACCATAATTTTAAAGGTTCTGCCGCCTAAATCTTTTCCGTCGCTGTCAGCAGGATTGTTTGTGTCGGCTGTGTTTCCACAGCCGCACAATACAGAAAGCACCATTATAAGACAAATAATTATGCTTATTATTCTTTTCATTTAACAAGTCTCCTTCTCTTAAGAATAACTGTTATTGAAATAACTGATAAGAATGCCGAAAAAATATAGAATTTTGCCATCATTCCCTGTCTGTCAGAAGTGTCTGGACTTGTAATATCGCCCTGTGGAATAATGTCATTGTCATATTTATCAAGTATAACATCGGAGAGGAAATAGCTTCCGCTTTGTGATTCGTTGATAACAACAAAGCCTGTGCTTTCTGTTTCTCTGTCGTATTCACACATTACAGCGCTTTCTCCCTTTTCCTTATAGAAGAAAAGGTTGGATTGCGCGGGATATATGCCTAAAACATTTACGGCAATATCAGCCTTATTTTTGTTTTCGGGCAATTTAACAGGGAGAATAAGTGCTTCTCCGTCAGTTTTAACCTCGCCGATTTCAGTGCCTAAAACGTAATCAGCTTCCTCTGTTATATTCAATCCGTTAAGTCTTACCTGATAAAGAGTTCTTCCTGCCTCGTTGAATACGCCTACGTTAAGATTTATATCTTTACCTTTTATTGCAGCTATTACCTTTTCTGGAATAGTGCCGTTTGAAAGGAGATAACAGGTAATTTCTGTTTTGCCTTTTTCAATCTTTTCAATAACCTCATCAACAGGGAATTCTGTATAGGGCTGAAGATTGTCTTCAGGCTCTGTATGCTCATCCATATAGCCGATTACTCTGAAATCGTCTACGTAAATAGCAAGACCTTCTGTTCTGTTTTTCTGATATACACCGAACATAAAGCCGTTTACTACTGAAAAGTCCTCTATTTCATTCTCTATTCCTGTAAGCTTAACTCTGATATAGCCCTCATATCCGGGGTATATCTTGATACCGTTCTGATAATTGTTGTTTTCAGCGTTATACCACTTACCGTTTTCAGAATATGAAATTTCGGTGTTTTTAAGGTTATAGGCTATATTGTTAATCTTAATCCAGCTAATACCGTAATCATACTCTGTGGGGTTTGTAACCTTAAATTCGAAATATCTTGCGCCTGTCCAGTTAAGGAAGCTGTCTTTAGGCTGGAATTCGGAAATAGCAGGACTTCCGCCGCTTTCTCCCGTATTCTTTATTTCGATGGAATATTTTCCTTCTCCTGCAAAGCCCTCGTATAATGAGAATTTAACAGGAACAAAGTTGATACCGCTGCCGATTGATTTTATGTTTACATCCTCTGCATCAAGCACAACCTTAACAACTTCCATACCCTCAGGCATTGTAACCTCTGTTTTTACATATGGTGCAGGAGGTGTACCTACTGTGCAGAAATCGTCAATATAAAGAACGGAATTTGCTGTTCTTGTTTCTTCCCAGATAGCAAGCTCGAATTTGTCGATATAATCGTTTTTAACCTTATATCCGTTTTCTGAACCGTCGATTTTTATTCTGATATGGCCCTCATAGCCTGCGGGAATTGCAAAAATATCGTCTGCCTTGTTGTATTTGTTAACAAGATACCAATCTCCGTCTTTGAAAAGAGAAATCTCATAAAGCTTAGCATTAAGCAGCTCTCCGTTGATTTGTACCCAAGTTACACCAAATTCAACAGCAGAGGTATTCTTAACCCAGAACTGAAGATATTTAGCGCCCTCAGCGTTTGCCTCGCCTCCGTTTACAAACTGAATCTGAGTAACAGGTTCAGAACCGCCTGTCTGAGAAAGCGTTGTAAGCTTCATAGCCTTACTTCCCTCGTCAACAAAATCTGTGGTGGAGGCAAAGTCAAGCTTAATGTAGTTAATTCCGCTTTTTATATTGGAAATACCCGTTTCAAAGTCCTCGATAACAGCAACTCTGTCCATACCCTCAGGCATTGTAACCTTTACGGGAGGATAGTATTCTGCAACAAAGCAGAAATCATCAAAGTATAATGTTCCGCCTGTACCTGTTTGTTCTTTAAGAGAAAATTCCAATCTATTTGACCTTGCACCTACGTTTATAAAGTTTCCGTTTATGCCTACTCTGAATTTACCCTCATAGCCGGCAGGAATAACCATATCCTTAAGCTTAAGCCAGCCCTCTGCTTCAAAACGGGTAATTTCAGTTGCAGAAGCGTCAACGAGAATGTTGTTTAATTTAAGGTTTACTATTGTGTAATCAACACTTGATGTGTTCTTTACCCAAAATTCAAAATATTCTGCCTTTGAAATATTCTCTCTTGCTATTGCAGAAGGTCTTATCTGAGAAGTAAAGCTTGTACCTGTTTCATCAGCACCATCTGTAACCTTTAAGGAGTAATCTCCAGTAGCCTTGTAATCGGTTGAACGTTCAAAGGAAAGACTTAAGTCGTTGGGTGATGAATTGATGGTTACGTTGCTTTCAAAATCAAGAGCAGTGTGTAAAACCTGAGTATGTGCAGGCATTTTTGCATAGGGGCTGTGCTGAATAACAGCGCCTGCAATATACTCATCCATTGTAAAGGTATAGTCAGGGAAATTTGCACCTACCCCCTCGCCTACAAGAGCAATATCATCAACTGTGAGCTTTGTGTTTGCGCCTAAGTGGAACTGAAAATCTAAATTTTCGCACAAGAATGCGCTTGAATATGCGTTATTGTAATCGTTAGCCCACTCTTTTGCATTGTATAAGGTTTCACTTGTTGCAGGGATTCTTATATATCCCTTAAAGCCTGCGGGAATAATTAAATGTCCGTACTTACCTGCATAGGTTGCCGCAGTATACATATCTTCAGACTTGAATTCAGCCTCTCTTGACCAATCCACACAGTCAGAGGATAAATAAGCCACAGCATCAGGGGAAAAGCAATAGCTTTCAAAGCCATCATAGCTTCCTGCATTGCTTTTCATATATATTTGTAAATATGTTTCAGTTGTACCGTCATTAAATACATACATCTGAATATAATCTACATTTGTCCAGTTAGAATAGCTTTCGGAATCGTAAACGCTTATTCTGACAAATTCGGGGTTTTCATATTTATAGCTGTCGCTGTTAGCGTGTCCTCCGTTAGGAGCATAACCAAAGGTACCGCTTGGTAACCATTCTTTCGGGTCGCCGCCGTAAAGCTTTGACAAGTCAGAGGTACCGTCATTGATAATTGTAATATTGGTTGACGCTGCTGAAATAGGTGCTACTGTAACGAAAAGAGTTAAAACTATACTGAGAAGCATACACAACGCAACCGATATCGAAAGACGTTTTTTCATTCGTTTCTCTCCTTCCCGAAAGATATGTTATTTTTTCTTTGTTTTAACAATTATTAAAGCTGCTACACCTGCAATAACTACTGCCGCAATTATAATAACAACAACTATAATAATAGGTGTATTAGCGCCCTTGTCTTCCGATGCATTGTTTCCTGCCTGTGAAATATCAGACTCTATTGCTTCGCTTGAGGTTGTCTGCTCAGTTGAGCTTGTTGTCTCGGAAGAAATTGCATCCGAAGAATCTGTTGTTTCAGAAGAAATTGCATCTGAAGAGTTTGTTTCAGATGAAGTATCCTTGTTTTCAGATGATGTTGTTGATGAAACGGGCTTGCTTGCAGGAGTGTCATCGGTTGTACCTAAGAAATTCTTGAAGTATTCATCTTCCTTAACAACCTTTGTATTCATACCTGCATTGAGGTTTTTGCCTACAAATGCAACGTCATCAATGTAAAATGTAGCGCCCTCCTGACCGTTCTGAGAGTCCAAATAAGCGCCGACAGCGGTTATTAGGTCAAGCTTGAGAGACTTTCCGTCCCAGTTACCGCTTTTAAAGTTGTCTTTTGTAAGAGCAACTCTTATAAATCCTGTATATTTTGCAGGAACCGGAATAGTTTCGTTTGCAACTCTTAAGCTTTCCCACTCGCCGTCAACAAGATATGTAACGTATTTTGCGGCAACCTTTAAGCTCCAGTAATCTTCGCCGTAAAGTGAAAGCCATTTAATAGAAAGGGGATAGTTTGAAGGGTTGTTTACATAAAACTGTAAATATTCAGCATCCTTGAGCTTCAAGCCTTTGCCTGCTTTGTAAAGCTCCATAAGGTCTGTATTTCTTCCGTCTCTTACATATAAATGCTTTGTTTTAGCATCGTCCATCTGATACCACTCAAAAGTGGAATAACCGCCCTCCGGGCTTACACATTTTGCTTCAAAGGACTTTGAACCTGTATAAGCGTTTTTGGAAACGATTTTATTTTCAAAATTTGCATTGTTATACTGGTCAAGAGATGTCATATTGTCGGGAAGCATAGGCATCCAATCTCCTGACTCAAAGCTACAAAGGATATTTACGTTATTTGATGAAGAAGGCTTGAAATCAGCCGCAAAAGCTGTAAAGCCCTGTAAAGCCAATAAAGCTACAAGAATTATTGAAAAAATTCTTTTCATTTTTAAAAACCATACCTTTCAAGTAATGGGGATATGCCGGTTAAACCGGCATATCCTCCTTACCAACAATTACTGAATAGTTGTCAAAGCTTCAAAGGTCCACTGCTGAGAAGCTGCTCCGCTGTAAGAGGAGGTTGTAACCTGAGCCCCTGCTGTAAGAGCATTGTTGTTTGCCTTATTTGTAATTACAAATTTACCGTCATTTCCTGCGGAAATTGTCCATTTTTGTGTATCAAGATTTTCATCGGAATTTTGAACAACACTTGAACCGTCGATTGTCAAGGATTTAGCCGCTGTAAGTCTGATAATTCTGTACTCGTTGTTTCCAAGATGATAAATATATACACAGGTATTGAGGTTATCCTCTGTAGCTGTTGTAGTTACAGCTTCGCCGTTTGTAAACTGCTCGCCGTTTACTGCAATATATTTACCGTTATTGGATAGCTTATAGATACCGTCTTTCAAAACTCCGCCTGCGATATATGTAGGACCGTCATTGAGCCATTCAGTTACACGGTTGTAGTAGCCTAATACGGAAACATCACCGTAAATATTCTTAAGCTGTCTTTCTGCTACAGTTGAGTTAGTTGTATCAAATTTACCCCATAGATTACGCTCATAGGTATCATCATAAGAGCCTACTACAACTATGGAAGCTCCTGCTTTCTTAGCAACCATCATATTGTTATCAAGCATTGCTATTGATGTTAACCAGGATTCAGCATTCTCATGATTCTGATATACACAGCCTGTTACAAATACAACATCGGGAGATGAAACTGTACCTGTTGAGGGGTCAACCTGCCAGCCCCATTTATTTGCGCCGTGCTGATGACCTGCTGCCCACTGATGAGTAAACTTAGAAAGATATTCATTTGTGCTTTCGGAAGCTTCAACGAAATATGAATTTGTCATATAATCTACAAGTAAAGGCTTGCCCTGATAGTTGAAGTAAATATCCTCAAACTCTGCACCGGGTTTGCAATAATCATTCCAAGCCATCGTTGCATTTGAAATAACAGTATCAATGCCTGTGCCGATACCTGTTGCAAATGCTATCTTCATACCCAATGTTCTGCAAATTCTTGAAGCTCTTGCAACTCTGGGCATTACATAGTCGTGGAAGCCGTTTGTAAGGTCGAAGATTACAAGGTCAATACCTGCCGCCTTGATGTCGTTAAGCATCATTTCAACCTGAGCCATATCGTCCCAGTTGATAGCTCTGTCAGAGCCATTGATGTTTGTTGTTATGCCGTTTGATGATGTGAAATCATACCAAGGCTCAGTATTTGCATTCCATACTGTGAGCCAGGTTGCAGCAATTACATCGCCGTCAATTGCCATATCTGCTGCGTTTGCAACTGAGTATACATCAGCTAAAGGTGCGGGTTTTGTAATAACTGTCTTTTTAAGCTCAAGCAAGCTTAAAATTGTAGCGCCGTTTGAAGCTTTTGCCTGTGCATCGTTTAATGCTGCTTTTCCTAAAAGTACGTTTCTGACAGCAATCATATCAATTACTGACACTTTACCGTCAGCGTTTACATCGCCGTCTATAACAGCTGTTACTGTTGTATTGCCAACTGTAAATACATCGCCTGTTGCGATTACGTCTGTAAGGCTGTTTGCCATTATATCAAGCTTATCGCCTACGATATCCTTGATATACTTATATGTAGCGCCTTCGTCAATATCTGTTATAAATTCGTTTGCAATATTTAAAAGAGCGTCACTTCCGCCGTTTGAATATTTAACAGCACGAAGATTTGAAATTTCAATATTTGCATTGGGAGCAGCTGCATTGTTAACGGGAACTACTGAAATTTCAACATTTGTGATGTTAGAAAGGTCAATATTCTTGAAGTAAGAAAGAGGAATTCTTACGTGATTCAAGCCTTTAACAAGAGTGTCACCGAAATCATAAACTGTGCTTGCATTTGATGCTGTGTTAAAGAGTGTGATATATGCATTGTTCTTATCAGCATAGAAAAGCTTATCGTTATTTGTCTTAAGGTCAAATTCGATAAATTCTTTTCCGGAAAGATTTGCGCCGATTTCAAATGTTACACCGAAGCCCTGTGCTGTGGATGAAGCAACAATTTTGCCGTCTGTAACATTTGCTGTTGTTTTGCCGCCGCCGATTGCTGTCTTGTCAAGACCTGCAGCAGAACCGATACCGATGTTGCTGATTGTTGCATTGAGATTGTCGGAAATAACGGGAACAACCTTTTCGTTTACACCTACAACAGCGAAGCTGTCAAGGTAAAGGGTTGAGCCTACTGTACGTGTATCATCACGAACAGCCATAGAAAGTCTGTTGATGAAGCCATTGTTGATATTAACGCCGTTTTCGCCGCCAACTTTAATTCTTATATAGCCTTCATAGCCTGCAGGAATACAGAAAGCATCTGCCAATTGTGCATAAGCCTCTACTCTGTGCCATTTTCCGTCATAAAGTAATGAAATCTCTGTGTTGGAATGGTTGTAGGAAACTTGGTCAAATTCTAACCAGGTCATACCCAAGTCAACGCCTGATGCGTTCTTAGCCCAGAACTGAATATACTGAGCCTTGGAAACGTCAGCACCTGTCCAAGCAGGCTGTACCTGTGAAAGACTGGGGTTGGAGCCGTTTCTGTTTGCTGCTGTAATTGCAAGAGATTTTCCGCTGTCGCTGAAAAGTGTTGAAGTTGAGAAATCAACAGGAATGTAGTTGATACCTGAATTGATTTTTTCTTCGTCTTCAAAATCGTGGAATACTGAAAGTACCTCAAGACCTTCGGGCATAGAAACCTCTTCGCCGAGAGTCATAAGACCGATAAACTTGAAATCGTCAAAGTAAAGTGTACCGCCGCTGTTTGTATCATCCTGAATTGCAAATTCAAAGCTTGAAAGTGTTGAGCCGATATCAACAAAGCCCTTACCTACTTTAACTCTGAATTTTCCTTCATAGCCTGCGGGAATTGTATAGGAAGTAAGAATTTCCCAACCTTCGCCGTCAAAACGGGAAATTTCTGTGCTTAAAGCAGAGTATTCAACTCCGTTGATTTTTGCCCAGGTAAGCTGATAGGTTGTATTGCTTGCATTCTTTACCCAGAATTCAAAATATTTCGCACCTGAAATATCGCCTGTATTTAATACTTTAGGCTGTATCTGAGAAAGGAAAGGAGTAGATGTATAGTCTGTACCGTCTGTTACCTTTAATGAATAGTTGCCGCCGCTTACATAGTCAGATGACTGTGAGAAAGCAACGTTGATAAAGTTAATACCGCTTTCTACGCCGGAAGCTTCGCCGTTTTCGAAGTCAAGTGCTGTTCTTATAGGAAGCTCAATGCCGTCCATATCAGCATAGCTAATCTTAGGACCACCCTTCATATATTCAGTTTCTGTCATAACAGCGCCGGTGTTGGAAGCACTGAAATTCTCACCTATAAGAACGATATCGTCAACATACATTGTTGTTTCGCCAAGGAAATGGAATTGGAAATCGAGGTTAGTTGCCGCATAGGCTGTTGAATAAGCTGCTCCGCCGTTAAAGTTATCTCCCCACACGTGATTACACATAATGTTGTCGGAATTTAACGGTATTCTTATATAGCCCTTGAAGTTTGCAGGAATAACAAGCTGTCCGTATGCGCCTGCCGCATCTATATTTTCAGATATAAAGGAAGCTTTTGTAGACCAGTCTTGAGCGTCTGTTGAAAGATACGCTGTCGCAGTTGTGCTGAAATGATAACCCTGGTAACCGTCCATTGAGCCTGCATCATTTTTAATATATATCTGCATATTTGTAGCTGTTGAGCCTGTTGCATTGATATAAAGCTGTAAATAATCTGCGCCGTTCCAATCAGAACGATTTGAAGTGTTGTAAACTCTGTATCTTGCGAATTGACTTCCTGTATATTTTACAGCTACGCCGTCAAGATGTCCGCCTGTTGCTGAATGTTCTGCTGATACAGCATGAAGCCAATGTGAAATGTTTCCGTTAACGGAAGAGGTTGTTACGGCTGAGCCGTCATTAAGCATAAGAACCTGCTTTGCATTAAGGGGAGCAAAATAATCGTATTCGCTAACCTTATCAGCTGTTGTTGAAAGATTTGCGCCTACAAGAGCAATATCGTCAACATACATTGTTGTCTGTCCAAAGAAATGGAACTGAAAATCAAGGTTGTTTACAGGGAAGGATGTTGAATAGTCTGCTGAATTGTTCCAGCCCCATAAACCGCTGTTTTCCAAGGTATACTCATCAAGGGGAATTCTGATGTAGCCTTTGAAGTTAGCAGGGATAACAAGATGTCCGTATGTACCTGCATAGCTTCCTGCTGTAATCATATCTTCGCCTACGAATTCAGCCATTGTTGACCAGTCTTCGCCATCTGTTGAAAGATATGCTTCTGCAAATTCTGAGAAGCAGTAGCTCTGGAAGCCGTCATATGTACCTGCATCTTCTTTGATATAAATCTGCATATTTGTTGCAGTTGAACCTTCTGCATTGATATAAAGCTGTAAATATTCAGCACCGTTCCAGTCAGAAAGATTTGAGCTGTTATAAACTCTGAATCTTGCAAATTCGCTCGCCGAATATTTTACAGACATACCGTTAATATGTCCGCCTGTTGCAGAAAATTCTGCCGATGCGCTTGCCAACCAGTGTGAGATGTTAGAACCGTTGGCATTTACTGCTGATGTGCCGTCGTGAAGCACTGCGATTTGTGTTTCTGCCGCTGACACAGGTAAAATCATTACCGTTGTCAGAAGAATTGCTATTGCCATAATTGCCGATAGTATGCGTTTCATTCTTTTTTTCCTCCGTTTTTTATTTTTAATTGTTTCCAATATTTGCTCTTTTTCATAAGACGCTTTAATACGCTTTGCGCAATTTTAATATGTAAATGTACACTTGCCTGTGGTTACAGTATCATAAGCACCTGCGTTAGAAACATTCTTAGCGTATACATTGATAGTATAGGTTCTTGCCTTATCAACAATAAAGCTGAAGGAAGTATCTGTTGAATATGCAGACTTGATGTTCTTATCGCTGTAATTATCGTATATCTCAAAGCTATATTCTGTATCTGCAGCAGGATTTGTTACAGATATTGTAGAAAGCTGTCCTGCTTTTGTTCCGGTGATTGAATAGCTTGTGGCTGTTCCCGTAACATTTCCTACGTTGACATTGATTATCTTAAGAGCCTCGTGTCCGCCTGCGTCATTTCCTCTTGCATAACACTGTATTTCATATATACCGTCTCTTACAGGAGTCCACTCCCAAGTGTTTTCTTCTCCCCAGTCTTTTACTATCACATATTTTCCTGCTTCTCGGCGTATGAACATATATTCAGTAGCGTTTGTTGCATTGACAGTTACAGTATAGTTTGTGTCCTTATCTGCTGTTGCAGATAATCCTGATACAGAATTGATTGTAACATTGTTTTCTTCTCTGTATATTCTTACTCTCTTATATACAGTATCTGCTATATTGCCATCTGCAGTTCTTACCTCTGTATATATTTCATACAGTCCGGGCTTTGTTATAGTAACTGCATCTGTTGCCGTTGAGAAGGCGCAAGGACCAAACTCGCCCACTACTCTTGTTATTGTTTTTGTTCCGTCTGCATTTACTATTCCGGGTATTGTTATTTTTGTTTCTTTTCCTGCTATGTTGCCGATTACTTCCAGCTCGTCTCCGTTAAAGTACGGCTTTGAAGCTATATTTGCATCTACAATAGTATAATCAAAATTCTCTATTGTTATATTATAATCTTTTTCTCCGACTACATATACTGTCAGAGTTGCTGTATATGTTCCTGCTCTTACAGCAGTTGTTGTTGCTGTTACTTTGCCACCATTTACTGTTCCCTCTACAAAATCACGGCTGTCTGAGAAATACAGCGTATATGCTGCTGACTTTCCCTTGGGAACCAATACATTTGCAGTAAAGTTTACTGTATCCCCTATGTTATATATACCTGTTGCTGCACTTGAAACTGCTATCTGTCCCATCTCGGAAATTTCCTTGCTGTAGGTGGGATTTTCTACTGTTCCTACACTCGCATCCTCTTCAAGAATTTCAAGCTCAAAGGGATTGCAGGGGTTTGCTACTGTTATTTCAAACTCTGTTTCTGTTCCGTAAGGCTTTGCTAAAATCCAGCCGTAAATCTCATCCTTGACATACGCCTTATAATTTGTTCCCTCTTGTGTGTTTGCAAGAGATACATTATATGTATATCCCTTTATTGTTTTTCCTGTCAAAGAAACATTAACAGCCATAAAATAACTGCTTTCGTTTATAGCCTCAGCATCTGTTAAGCTAATGTTTTTACCTACAAGAGCGATATCGTCAACATAAAGGGTTGTCTGTCCTGTATACTCAAATAAAAATTTAACATTATTTGCCTTAAAGGCTGTAGAATAATCCGCTCCGCCGTTCCAATCTGCCCACACATGATTATTTATAATGTTAGTAGAATTTAATGCTATTCTTATATATCCTTTAAAGTTTGCAGGGATAATTAAATTACCGTAATTACCTGCATTTATACCTTCTGTGGTTACTGTTTTGCTTTCTACACTCAAGGTGTTTGTCCAGCTTTTTCCGTCTGTTGAGTAATTAACTGTTGCATTGGGGCTTAAGCCATAGCTTTGTAAGCCGTCATAAGCGCCTGCATAGTCCTTCAAATAAAGGTCAAGCTTTGTATTTGATGAGCCCTTCGCATTGATATAAAACTGTAAATATTCTGCGCCGCTCCAGTCAGAAAGATTTTCACTGTTATAAGCACTGAGTCTTGAATAGCCGCTTGCGTCATATTTGATTGCAGCCCCGTCATTATGTCCGCCGTTTGCAGAATGTGCTGCGGCTGCAGCGTGAAGCCAATCTGAAATGTTTCCGCCTACAGCTGAGGCTGTTGCCTCAGTTCCGTCATTGAGAATATAAACCTTAGTTTCAGCAAAATACTCACTTTCGGGAACACTCTGCGCAGATGTTGAAAGATTTGCGCCTACAAGAGCAATATCGTCAACATACATTGTTGTCTGTCCAAGGAAACGGAATTGGAAGTCAAGATTATTTACTGCAAAAGCTGTTGAATAGTCTGCTTTGCCGTTCCAGTCCCATACATCAGCACAATCTAATGTATTTGCATCAAGAGGAATTCTGATATAACCCTTAAAGTTTGCAGGGATAACAAGATGACCGTATGTACCTGCATAGCTTCCTGCTGTATTCATATCTTGAGCTACAAAGGAAGCCCTTGTGGACCAGTCTGAACCGTCTGTCGAAAGATATGCTGTTGCAGTAGTTTTAAAGTTATAGCTTTGGAAGCCGTCATATGCATTTGCATCGCTCTTAAGGTATATCTGCGCATATGTAGCCGTTGAGCCTGTTGCATTAACATAAAGCTGTAAATACTCTGCACCTCTCCAATCAGAAAGGCTTGAAGTGTTGTAAACTCTGAATCTTGCGTATTCGCTCGCTGAATACTTTACAGCCGAATCGTTATGATGTCCGCCTAACGTTGAATGTTCAGCCGATGCATTGTAAAGCCACTGTGAAATATTGCCGCTTACCGAAGAAGTTGTTGCCTCAGTTCCGTCATTAAGAACATAAACCTTGTCCCCTTGGTTGAATGCGGCAAAATACTCGCTTTCGGAAACCTTGGAAGCAGATGTTGAAAGACTTGCGCCTACAAGAGCGATATCGTCAACATAAAGGGTTGTCTGTCCTGTATACTCAAATAAGAATTTAACATTATTTACTCTAAAAGAAGTAGAATAAGCTGCGCCGCCGTTAAAGTTATCTCCCCACACGTGATTACAAATAATGTTAGTGGAATTTAACGGTATTCTTATATATCCCTTGAAGTTTGCAGGAATCAGTATGTTACCGTAATTGCCTGCGCTTGTACCTGATGTAACTACTTCTTTGGACTCTACACTAAGGGTTTTTGAAAAGTCAGAGCCGTCTGTTGAGTAATAAACTATTCCCGTAGGACTTAAACCATAGCTTTGAAGACCGTCATAAGCAGGCTCATAGTCCTTTAACATAATTTCAAGCTTTGTTGTTGATGAGCCCTGCGCATTTACATAAATCTGTAAATAGCTTGCTCCTTCCCAATTTGAAAGGTTTGAAGTGTTATAGACACTTATTTTTGTATAGCCGCTGGCATCGCATTTGATTGCGGCACCGTTATTGTGTCCGCCTGTTGCTGAATGAGATGTCGCTGCAGCGTGAAGCCAATCTGCGATATTTCCGCCCACTGCCGAGGTTGTCGCTGCTGTTCCGTCATTAAGCACTGCAATCTGAACATCTGCCGCAAATACAGGCAAAATTACTGCGGTTGTCAAAAGTGTTGAAACAAGTATTACTAATGCTAAAATTACAGATAATGTACGTTTCATTTACCATATACCTCCATCTAAAATATATTTTAATCTTTAATTAAATCCATCGTTAAATCGGGCTTCAAGCTCCAGAAAGCTTTTTCACTTTGATTTTCACAAAGTCCGTTTTCTCCGATATATCTTCCTGTTTTCAAATTTTTAAAGCTCACTTGTCCATTTTGATTTATACTAAGCTGCCATTTTTGAGTATCACAGTTTTCATCACAGCCTTGTATAAGAGCTTGCCCGTTATCTTTAAGAGATTTTCCTGCAGAAAGTCTCGAAATACGGTAATAATTATCTCCAAGATGATACAGCCATATAAGACTGTTAAGGCTTTGGTCATCAGCTACACACTCAACCTGTCCGCCCTCTAAATCCTGTATACCGGTTGTTCCGATTACTTTACCATCAGAGCTTAACATTTTGTATGCACCGTCTGCAAGCAAGCCGCCTTCAATTGATTTCGGCTTTCCCTTAAGCCAGTCGCATACTCTCTCATAATAAGAGCTTTCCGAAACGTTTCCGAAGATATCCTTTTGCTTAAGATGCTCGCCTGCGTCAGTTGTATCTACCAGCATCCACGAATTTCTTTCGAATACATCATCATAAGAGCCGACTATAAGGAATTTAGGAGAATTTACATATGCTTTTAATAAGTTATAATCTAAAAATTCTGCCGACTTATGCCATCTTTCAGGAAATCTGTAGTCCCAACGTAAAGATGAGGTTACATACATAGCATCATCAGATGCAACTGTCGCCACATCGGGACTTAACTGCCAGCCCCATTTATTGATATCAGGGTCCTCTCCCGAAGCCCATACACGATTGAACCTTGAAAGATAGGTTGCCTGACTTTTTGAAAGGCGTTCATACTGCTCTCTTACAACATAAAGAACTAAAAGAGGTTTACCGTCCTTTTTAAGATAGCAGTCATTAAACTCTGCATCTTCACCGCAAAAATCTTTATATGTAAGCTCTGCTCTTTGTTCAAAGCCGTCATCATCTGTATTTCCTGCGGCAAAGGCAAACTTAAGTCCTAACTCTCTGCAAACTCTGCCTACACGCTTTGACCTTTCCATAATAAAATCGTGAAAACCGTTTGTAAGGTCAAATAAAACAGTATCTACGCCTGCTTCTTTTATACTTTTAAGATGAATATCCACCTGCTCGGCTTCATCCCAGTTTATAGCCTTTTTAACTCCGTTTATTTCAACCCTTGTTCCGTTGTGATTATCAGGATTAAACCAATGCTTTTCAGATGAAGCAACCCATATATTTATCCAGGTAGCTTTATGCGAATTATCAAATAATCCCATTTTTTCTTCCTCATTCCATAACGAGAATAGGCTCCATAAGCCATTTCTGACTGTCAGAGTCGCTCTTTTCTTCCAAAACTATAAATGCGCCGTTTGTTTTTGATGCTTTCTTTACATCAATCATATATCCGCAAGCTTCGTTTTTAAAGCTGTAGCTTCCGTCTGCATTTTTGGAAATAGTCCAAATCTGTTCCTTAACATTTTCGTCAAATTTCTGAATAACAGGACCGCCGATTTCCATATCTCCCTTAACAACTGCAAGGGATTTACCTGTTGTCATTCTTACTACTCTGTATTTCTGATTTCCCAAATGATAAAGCCATATGTAATCGCCTAAATTATCTGCTTCATTAATCTGCTGCATTTCAAGCTCATCAACAAACTGAAGATTGTTTGTTCCGAGAATCAAGCCGCTGTTTTTGTTTCTCATTAAGTATGCGCCGTCGGGAAGAATACCGCCCGAAACAACGCTGGGACCTTTTTCACTGAGCCATTCGCATACTCTTATATACAGTCCGTCAACTGATAGGTTTCCGTATCTGTCATTCTGCTGACGCTCGGGAATAGCACCTGTTGTATCGGCAATCATCCAGGAGTTTCTCTCGAAAGCATCGTCATAAGCACCGATTATCATATGCTTAGGCTGATTTTTTGAAGCAAGGAGAAGATTATAATCAAGGAATGCCATACTATGACTCCACTCATATGTATCAGAGCCCCAATAGGTTGAAGGAGTAACATACATTGAATCCTTAGAGGGAATGCTTCCGATAGAGGGAACCAACTGCCAACCCCATTTGTCTATATAAGCCTCGCCGCCTGATGCCCAAACGTGAGTAAATTTCTGGATATATTCAAGATTGCTTGAGGAAATTTCCTTAAACTGACTTTCTATAACGTAGTCAACAAATACGGGCTTGCCGTCCTTGTGGAAATATACATCCTCAAAGGGAGCGCCTACGCCTGCAAAATCATCCCAGGTCATTTTCGCTCTTGTATTTATTCCATCGGTTGTGGTATTACCAGCCGCAAAGCAAAACTTAAGTCCAAGCTCTCTGCACTTCTCGGCAATCTTAACGGAACGGTTCATATGCCAGGATTGGAAGCCGTTTGTAAGGTCAAATACAATAACGTCAATTCCCGCATTCTTTATTTCCTTAAGAGTTTTATTCATTATATTTTGAATATCCCAGTCAATACCTCTCCAAACGCCGTCAATAAGAATTCTGAAGCCGTTGGAATTCTGAGGAATTACCCAGGATTCAGAAGAAGCATTCCATACGTTAATCCAAGTAATTTTGATTGTTTCATCGGTAAACTTCTGTCCGAGATATGTATACTTGATAGGTTCCTTTTCAACATATCCTGTTGAGGAAGATGATGAGGATGAGCCTATCTGAGAAGATGAAGAATCATCAACAATAGACGATGAACTGCTTTCATCTTCAGAGGACTCTAAGCTTGAAGAGCTGCTTGAGGACGAGTCGCTTGAGGACGAGGACTGACTGTTACTTGACGAGCTTTGTGAGCTTGACTCCCCGTTATCCTTTACTGTACAAGCAACCATGCCAAACAGCATAACTATTATAGATATGAAAATTACTATTCTCTTAATTTTCACAATGCCACTCCTTTGCTTTTTTAAAAACTTTTTAGGTAAAATCAATAGATACCTTGTTCTCTTTTTATATTTTAATATTAAAATGACTAAAATTCAATAAAATGCGCTCATTTTCTCTTTCAGTTGCCAAAGTTCACATTTTTGTATAGATAAAAATTAGAAATTTACCCATTCAAAAAGCAACTTATATCAAAAATGCATTTTTAAAGCAAATAAAAATCATCAGTTTGGTACTCATATTTCCAGTACGGACTGTCAAATCTGAAGTCATCAGGCTCAACAATCCCCTCTCTTGTTACGTGAACAGGACCCATTATATTCTTTCTTCCGCATATAAGCTCTATTTCAAAAGCTGTTTTCCCCTTGGTAATATCAAATTCAAAGGGACCGAAGGCTTTGTATTGACTGTTGCCGTCAATTAAAACTCCGCAGGCAATACAGTTTATTTTGTCAAGAACCAACCTGCTTGTCTGCTCACACTCTGCGAAAAGCTTGTAATATACGCTTCCTGTGTAGAAGGGCAATCCGTTTTCACTTAATTTGCCGCCCGATATCTTTTCACGCTTTTCTCTGATAACCAAATTAGACGGACAAAGAGGCTTGTTTTTCTCTGCCTTTTCAACAGAAAAATCTCCGATTATATACATATTTTCAAGCTCTGTATCGGTATCGTAATCAACCTCAAGTGTAACTGTATTTTTGCCAAAAACAGCAAGGCTTGAAATGTCATAGGTTTTTATATCCTCGTCTATGAAACAGCCTGTCGCTTCTCCTATTTCATTTCCGTTTACAAAGGCTTTTATAGTGCCTGTATTTTCCATAGCCAAGCTTATTCCCTTTGCAGCCGTCTCTAAGATAAATTCAAATTCTGCCTTTATTTTTCCGTATTTTTTATACATTTCCTTATGAGCATACCAAGGCTGACAGGATTCATAGAACACTTTAGAGGGAAGTCCGTAATGTCTTAAAATTATATCCTCCATTTCAGATACGCTGACACTTTCGGACATTTTGCCGCCGTCTATTGAGAATCTGCAATAGTCAAGGGGCATAGCGTTAGGCTCGGACAAACGGTATTCAAACATTTGCTTTTCAACCTTAATAACATTTTCCGCCTTTTCGGGCAATTCATCACATTCACAATTTATTCCGCAGCCAAAAAGCTTATTGTCTGTTTCTGTAAGCTTTGCTTCAAAGAAAACATAGCCGTCTTTTCTTGTTGCTTCAACAGGATATATTTTTCCTGTCTGCACATCAAAGGAAACTACATCTCCCAAATCCTTCATTTTTATTTTTACTGTCTTTTCACGCTTTTCCATAGACTGTATAAAAAGCAGCTGTCCTTTATCCACATCACGAACAATAGACCAGGTTCTACCGTCTTCTTGTGAATTTTCTGTTATGCTTGCATTTTTAGGAACAAAGGATAGCATTTTTTCTATTTTTTCATCCTCTGTGCCCTGCTCGTTATTAAAATCAAAAACCCTTACTCCGCTTTCCTTAATAAGCTTTGCCATATTTTCGTCAAGCTCAAGCATTGGCGGAATAACAACAGTATCATAGCTCATATCGCCGATAATTATTTCTTTGTTTTCAGCTTTTCCCAATTTACAGGTCATTTCTTCATCGCCGAAATCAAAGTCCACGTGCTCATTTATGAGTGTCTGAGTGATTTTTTCCCAGATGTCGTTATATGCAAAAAGTGTTTTGCCCCATTTGTCATACTTTCCTACCTTATGAAAGCCGTGATACAGCTTATAAACAGTATTTATGGGCGACACAACCAAAACCTTTCCGCCGTATTTTCCCTGAGAAAGAAGATAGGATATACGGGCGCAGCGATCCTCAATAAGACTATAGCATTTAAACCAAGGCGAATGAGGGGATATACTTGCAGGGTAATCCTTTTTACCCCAGCCTGCAAGTGTGTAGTGGGAAAGGTGAAGATTTCTGAAGGTTACACCAAGACAGAACTGCCAGCCTGCGTGAAATTTATGTCTTTCAAGAGGCCAATCCCAGCCTGTGCAGCCGTAGGTTTCACAGGCGCAGCGGTCTTTGCCGTACTGATGAACAGCGGAAGCTGTCATTTTAAAAGCCGATAGCTTTGCTACGGCATCTGTTAAAATATCCATTCCGGGCCATTGCCAATAATAAAAATGCTTCATCGGATTTCCTATTTCTGCAAAATCAAGGAAGCATGCAAAATGAAGATGACCTGTCAATGCGATGTTTCTGTCCCCGCACCAATCGGCTATTTTATGGGAATAGTTTTCTTCAAAAAGCTCCTGTATGTATGTGATATAGTCAAAATCAACGTTTTTATCACTGCCGTCCACCTTGCCGAAAAACAGCTCGGGAAGATACTCTGTAAAATCATAGCCGTATCTTTCCTTAAATTTCTTCTCAATTCCTAAGGTCCATTGGTGCTTTGCAATTATATCGGGATAATCAACCCCGTGGGCAAGCCAGGAAACAGAAACCTCGTCTGTAAACATAGAGGGAATTGTCGTTCCGAAATCCGCCTTTTCCCTTTTGTAATATTCATCGTGGGTGCATTTTAAAAAGGCATCTGTCAAATCAGGATTACATAAGTCTGTTGCGCTTGAAAAGTTATACCAGCCCTGATTGCTTGTATGTCTTATAGTCTGGAAATAAAGCTTTTGCTTTCCGCTTTCAGCCTCATGGTCTTTATCTATTTTTTTATAGTCAGTAATAGCTCCGTCATCATCAAAGCCGACAGCAAAAACTGCTATTAAATTACTCTCTTTTTCTATGCCTGTGCTTACTACCAGCTGTTTCAGTTCAAATTCGGGATTTCTTCTCACCAATTCTCCGCTTGCTGTTCCCGAGGCATATTTATCCTCATCGTAAAGATGAGCCTCCATACCAACTTCCTTTGATTGTTCAACGCAGGCATGAACGCATTTAAACCATTTTTCTCCCAAATACTCTGTCTTAAGTCCGGGACGGCTGTGCATAAAAACTCCGCCCATTCCGCCTTGCTTAAATGCAGATATCTGTCTTTTCAGACGTTCCTCATCCATTTCTCCGTTCCAGGACCAAAAAGGCGAGCTTCTGTATTTCGAATCGGGATTTTTATAAATTTTTATATCCATAAATTTATCCTCATTTCATTTTTTGAAATGTTTTAATTTTTTAAAATTTAAAATTATTTGTATGATTGCACAATAAAAATAAAATAAACAGATTTTATATTCATATTATCAACTGCGCTTTTCGTTTTGTCAACAAAATACGCCTAAAAAAGCAATTGTGCCAATTTTGTATAGGTAATTTTTAAAAATTTACCCATACAAAATTTTGATTTGTTAAAAAGATAGTTTTTTTCCTTGAATATTTTGCATTTGCTACTATAATATAATTAATAATTATAATTAGTTCGAACAGCTCTGTTTATAATTTTGCAAAATTTTTCTACTAAACTTTATTAAGGAGAATTTTTTATGGATAAGTCATTTGTTTTCGGAGTTGCAACCTCCTCCTATCAGATTGAAGGCGCTGCCTTTGAGGACGGAAAAACTGCTTCTATCTGGGACACCTTTTCCCATATCCCCGGAAAAATCAAAAATAACGATAACGGAGATATTGCCTGCGATCATTATCACAGAGTTGACGAAGATGTTGAGCTTATTTCCAATCTCGGAGTTGACTATTACCGTTTTTCTATCTCCTGGCCCCGAATTTTCCCTCAGAAAAAGGTCTATAACGAAAAGGGAATGGAATTTTATAAAAATCTTTTGAAAAAGCTTAAAAGTAAGGGCTTAAAAACAGCAATTACTCTTTATCATTGGGATTTACCTCAATGGTGTCAGGATTTAGGCGGCTTTACCAACCGTGAGATTTGCGAGTGGTTTGTAGAATACGCAGAAAAATGCTTTGCTGAGCTTGACGATATGTGTGATATGTGGTTTACGATAAATGAACCTATGTGTGTTGCTGAAATCGGTTACGGCAGCGGTGTTTTTGCCCCCGGTATCAAAAATACAGAGAGCTTTTTAAGAGCATGGCATCACGTTGCATTGTGCCACGGCTTATCTATTAAAAAATACCACGAGCTTGGTTTTTCAAAGCCTATAGGCTTGGTTTTAAACACTCAAAATCTTATGCCTTACAACGACTCTCCTGAGGACAAGCGTGCTTCCGATTTTGCACATAAAGCCTTCAACGGCTGGTATTTATATCCTCTTTTCAAGGGCTGTTATCCCGAAGAGGGTAAAAAGCTTTATGCGCATATCCCCAATGTTTTTGATTATATCAAAGACGGAGATTTTGATATTATCGGCGAAAAAATGGATTTTGTGGCTCTTAATTATTATCAGGAGCAATTCTTAAGATACCGCAGCGAAAAAGACGGCATTGTGGATTATGAAACAGTTATGGATACTCCTCATAAGAAAACAATGCTTAATTGGAATGTTACTCCTGACGGAATAATTCACCTTGCACAGCTTTTGCGTGAATTTACAGACCTTCCTCTTTTACTTGCCGAAAACGGCTCTGCGTGGAGAGATACAGTTTCTGAGGACGGCTCTATTCACGACTATGACCGTGTGGAATACTTAAAGCTTCATCTCGAAGCAGTTGAAAAAGCAAACGCTCTCGGTCTTAATATCTTCGGCTATTTTTACTGGACTCTTTTGGATAATTTCGAATGGGCAGAAGGATATGAGCCCAAATTCGGCTTGGTAAGAGTTGATCCCGAAACCCTTGAACGCACTCCAAAAGACAGCTATTATTTCTATAAAAATTACATAGCACAAGAGAAGAATAAGTAACAGTGCCTTAACATCAAAAAGCAAGAACGAAATTTTTTCGTTCTTGCTTTAGACTGTCGAAAAAGGCACAGACCGCAGAAAAGGAAAAAGCAAATAGGTTGAAGCTGATTTTTAAAACATATATAGGAAAGGAGTTTTTTCTCTTTTCCTATATTTTTTTATAAGAACCTGACCCGCCTACGCATTGAAAATGCGGGCGGGTACCCCAGAACCTTGTTGTTTGCACAATAAGAACCTCACCCGCCTACGCATTGAAAATGCGGGCGGGTACCCCAGAACCTTGTTG